>DASYUT010000116.1 GCA_036000965.1 Actinomycetes bacterium | reverse complement strand
CAGTCCCTCGGGTTCCTCGAAGACCACCCGGGGCTCGCCTGGATGGCCAGGTGCGCCAGCCGCGGAGAGCTCGACGCGCCCAAGCTCTGGCACGCCACCCGCCGCGCCTGCCCTGACGGCCCCCGCGTGCTCACCGGGCTCCCGCGAGCCGAGCTGTGGACCGAGGTCCGACCCAGCACCTGGGACTCCCTGCTCGAGCTGTTCCGCGTGGCCTTCCCGCTCACCGTGGCCGACGTCGGCTTCTGCCTCGAGGAGGACGAGGAGCTGCTCTACGACCAGGTCCGCTTCCGGCGCAACGCCGTGGCCCGCACGACCTGTGAGCGGGCCGACCTCGTGGTCGCCGTGGCCAGAGCCGACCCGGTCGGCCTGCACGACTTCATCCGTGGCTACCAGCAGCTCGGCGAGCTCGGCGTGGACGCCGACCGGATCAGGGTGGTGGTCAACCAGGTGCGCGGCGGCCTGTTCGGCGGCGACGCCGCCGAACAGATCCGGACTGCGCTCTCCCGCTACACCGGTATCGACCCCGTGGCGTTCGTCCCCTACGACCGAGCCGGGATGGACACCGCGCTCATGGCCGGTCACGCCCTGCGCGAAGCGCGCCCCGGCTCCCCAGCCCAGCAGGCCCTGGCCGGGCTGGCTGCATCGCTGTTCGGCGAGCGCCGCACCGGACGGCTGCGCCGGACCCGGGGGCGCTGGCGCGCGGCCTGGGCGCGCCGGCTGCGCCCGCCCCGGACCGCGGGCCCGCTGCTGTCGACCTCGCCCTACCGGACAGGAGGATGAGCATGGCGACCGCCGAGACGGCCGAGCAGATCGTCGAGCGCGAGGTACGCGAGCTCGTCCGCCTGCGCGGCCTCGACCCCGGCGACGGCGACACGGCCACCGTGCGCCACCTCATCAACGAGCTGGTCGCCGAGTACCAGGAACGCAGCCTCACCGCCAGCATGCCGCCCCTGCCCGATCCCGCCCAGGTCGCCAAGTCCGTGGCGGACCGTGTCATCGGCCTGGGCCCGCTCCAGCCGTTCTTCGACGATCCCGAGATCGAGGAGGTCTGGATCAACGAGCCGGGCAAGGTGTTCACCGCCAAGGCCGGCCACCCGGTGCTGACCACCACCGTGCTGACCGAGGACCAGGTCCACGACCTGGTCGAACTGATGCTGCGCTCGAGCGGTCGCAGAGTCGACCTGTCCAGCCCGTTCGTGGACGCCACCCTCGCCGACGGCTCCCGGCTCCACGTCGCCATCCCGGACATCACCCGCCGGCACTGGGCGGTGAACATCCGGAGGTTCCTCTTGCGGGCCAACTCGCTGGAGGAGCTGGTCCGGCTCGGCACCATGTCCGGCCAGTGCGCCCGCTTCCTGGAGGCGTCGGTGGTGGCCGGCCTCAATATCGTCGTGGCCGGCGCCACCCAGGCGGGCAAGACCACGCTGCTCAACTGCCTCGCCGCCGCAATCCCGCCCCGCGAGCGCGTCATCACCTGCGAAGAGGTCTTCGAGCTCCAGGTAGGCCTGCCGGACGTGGTCGCGATGCAGACGCGCCAGCCCAACCTCGAGGGAGAGGGTGAGATCCGCCAGCGCCGCCTGATCAAGGAGGCACTGCGGATGCGGCCGAACCGCATCATCGTCGGCGAGGTACGCCAGGAGGAGTGCCTGGACCTGCTGATCGCGCTGAACAGCGGGTTCCCCGGCATGACCAGCATCCATGCCAACTCGGCGCGCGAGGCCCTGGTCAAGCTCACCACCCTGCCGCTCCTGGCCGGGGAGAACGTCTCCCACCGGTTCATCCTGCCCACCGTGGCCGCGACCATCGACCTGATCGTGTTCCTGGCCGGCGACGGCCGGGGTCGGCGCAGGGTCGAGGAGGTCCTGGCCGTCCCTGGCCGGGTCGAGGAGGACCAGGTGGAAGCCGGGCTCGTGTTCCGCCGCTTCGGCGGGAAGCTGACCTGGACAGGTGAGTACCCGCCGCACGTCGACCGGTTCCGGGCCACCGGCTACGACCTCGTTGAGGTGCTCGGGGCATGAGCGACTGGGCCGTCCTCGTGCTGCCCGCCCTGCTGGCCGCCGGCCTGGTCGCGGTCCTGCTCGGCCTCGGGGACGCGGGCCGCCCTCCGGGGCAGCGCCGAAACGGCCGGCGCCTGCGCGACGCGATGGCCCAGGCAGGCATCAGCGGGGTCGCTCCCGGCCAGCTTCTCGCCGTCTGCGCCGGGCTCGGGCTGGTGGCCGCCGTCATGCTGCTCGCGCTCTCTGGGTCGGCCTGGATCGCGCTCGCGTTCGCGTCACTCGCCGGCTACCTGCCCGTGGTCGCGCTCGGAGCCCGCCAGCGGCGCCGGTCGCGTGAGCTCCAGGAGGTCTGGCCGGACGCCATCGACAACCTCGTGTCCGGCGTGCGGGCAGGGCTCTCGCTGCCCGAGGCGGTCGCGGGCCTCGCCGACCGGGGTCCCGAGGTGCTACGCGTGCCGTTCGCCCGGTTCGCGGGCAGCTACCACGCCACCGGCCGCTTCGGCGCCGCTCTGAACGCGCTCAAGGACGAGCTGGCCGACCCCACCGCCGACCGGGTGATCGAGGCGCTCCGCCTGGCCAGGGAGGTCGGCGGCACCGAGCTCGGTCGGACGCTGCGGACCCTGTCGGCCTTCCTGAGGGACGAGTACCAGGTGCGCAAGGAGCTCGAAGCAAGGCAGACCTGGGTGGTGGTGGCCGCCCGCCTGTCGTTCGCCACCCCGTGGCTGGTGCTGCTGCTGCTGTCGACCAAGCGGGAGGCGGTCGCTGCGTACCGCGGCCCGGGCGGCGCGGTGGTATTGGCCGTCGGTGCCGCCATGGCGCTGCTCGGCTACCGCCTGATGCTGCGGATCGGCCGCATCCCGCGCGAGGAGCGGGTCCTGCGATGAGATGGCGCCGCCCAACCCCCCAGTGCGCGCCAGGAGAGGCGCCGATGAGCACCGCATCCAGACCCTCGCGCGGAACACGCGGAACAAGGGTGCACCGATGAGCTTCGCGCAAGCGCTCGTGGTCAGCCTGGCCTTCGCGCTCGGCGTGACGCTCACCGCCTCGGCCGCCCCCCGGCTGCGCCGGCCCAGGCTCGCACCGCGACTCGACCCGTACCTGCGCGGGCTCGTCCCCTCCCGCTCCCGGCTGCTCCACCACGAGGAGATCCCCCTCACGCCGTTCCCGACCCTGGAGCGGCTGCTGCACCCGCTGTTCGAGCAGGGCGCCCACCTGGTGGACCGCTGGATCGGGGGGTCGACCGGCGTGGACCGGCGGCTCCGGGAGGCGGGGCGCGAAGGGACCATCACCCGGTTCCGCGCCGAGCAGGTGCTCTGGGGCCTGGCAGGGTTCGTGCCCGCGGTCGTGCTCGCGCTCGTCCTGCCGGGCCTCACCGCAGGCCGGGTCTCAGCGCTCGTGCTGACCGGTGCGTCGGTGCTCGGGGTGCTCGGCGGCGTCCTCGCCCGGGACTGGCAGCTCACCCGCGAGGTCGAGCGTCGCCACGCCCGCATGCTCAGCGAGCTGCCGACCCTGGCCGACCTCATCTGCCTCGCCGTCACGGCAGGGGAGGGCCCTCGGGCCGCGCTCGAGCGGGCGGTTGGCCGAGCCCGGGGCGAGATGAGCCACGAGCTGGCCATCGTGCTCGCCGACCTGCGCGACGGGATGCCGTTCACCCTTGCGATGGAGCGGCTCGCCAGACGGGTCCCCGTCCCCCAGGTGGTGCGGTTCGTGGATGGTCTGGTCGTCGCCGTCGAGCGCGGGACGCCCCTGGCTGACGTCCTGCGGGCGCAGGCGTCCGACATCCGCGAGCAGCGCAAGCGCGAACTGATCGAGGCGGGTGGCCGCAAGGAGGTCTACATGCTCGTGCCGGTGGTCTTCCTGCTGCTGCCCGTGGTCGTGCTCTTCGCCCTCTATCCCGGTTACGTCAGCTTGATCCAGCTCGCCCGCTAAGCGGAAAGGACCTGCCATGCACCTGCTCTGCCTGCTGGCTGCCCGACTGTGCCTGCTGGCTGCCCGACTGCCGGTCCGCGCCAGCGACGAACGGGGGGATGTGCCCGGCTGGGTGCTGATCACGGGCATGACCGTTGCTCTCGTCATGGTGATCTGGAAGGTGGCCAGCGATGTGCTCGGCCGGCTGGTCAGTGGGTTCTTGTCCGGTGTGAGCTTCGGGAGCTGAACCGTGGGGTCCCGGCCGGCGGTGGCCGGCTCGGCGGGTGGGTCCGGTGGCGCCGGCCAGGCCGGGTCGGCGGTGGTCGAGTTCGTGCTGGTGGGGCTGCTCGCGGTCGTCGCTGCGCTGGCGGTCGCGCAGCTCGGGTTGTTCCTCTGGGAGCGGAACGCGGTGATGGGGTCGCTGGCGGAGGGTGCCCGGGTGGCGGCCACGCACGGGCGGGGGGTGGACGACGGCGAGCGGGTGGCGGCGACACTGGTGCGCCAGGCGCTGGGCGGCCGGGTGGCGGCGGCGGTGCGGATCCGGGGTGGGGTGGACGGCGACCGGGTGGTGTTCCGGGCTGTCGGGATACTGCCGTCGTTCCTGCCGGGCGTGCCTGGGCTGCCGGTGCGGATGAGGGCGACGATGCACGAGGAGGAGCGGTTGTGCGCTGGCGGCTGCCTGCCCGGCCCGGCCGGTCGTTGACCGGGCCGGCCGCGTCGGGGGAGTCGGGTGCGGCGGTGGTGGAGTTCCTGGTCGTGTTCGTGGCGCTGCTCGTGCCGGTGGTCTATGCGATGGTGGTCATGGCCGACGTGCAGCGGGCGATGCTGGCGACGTCGAGCGCTGCGCGGGAGGTCGGGCGGGTCTATGTGACCGCGGCCGATCGGGCCGATGCCAGGCTGCGGGCCGAGCGGGCGTACTCCGACGTACTGGCCAGCTACGGGCTGGGGATGGGGGAGGGCCGGGATCGTCTCGGTCTGGCGGCGGGCTGCCCGGCCGGTGCGCCGGGGGCGTGCGACGGGGGGTTCGGTCCGGGGGTGGAGGTCCGGGTGGTGGTGACCTACCGGGTGCCGGTCGCACGGGTGCCGTTCCTTGGGGTGGTGCCCGGCCCCAGCGTGGTCGTGGGCGCGACGCATCGCACGCGGGCGGACCGGTACCGGGGGTTCGGGACGTGAGGCGGAGCGGGCTTGCACGCTTCCTCGGGTGCCGCCGTGGGCTGGTGCCCGGGGCCGAGGGCCGCGCCGGTTACTGCCCGGGGCGGGGCGCCGGGGTGCGGTCGTATGGGTGGTGGGCTGTCACGGCCGGCACGTGCCGGTGGTGGGGCGCCGGGGTGCGGTCGTGCCGGTAGTGGGGTGTCACGGCCGGCCGGTACTGGGCTGTCACGGCCGGCACGTGCCGGGGGTGGGGCGCCGGGGCGGATTCGTGCCCGAGGTGGGGCGCCGCGGCCCGGGGTCGGGGGAGGATGGGCAGCTTCTGGTGTTCCTGGTGGGACTCGTGGTGCTGGTGTTGATGGTGCTCGCGCTGGGGTGGGACACGTCGAACTGGTTCCTCGGGCATCGGGCGCTGGGGAACCTGGCGGATGGGGCCGCTGTGGCGGCGGCGGGGGAGTTGGACACGGCGGCGTACTACGCGAGCGACGGGCGGGACGTGACGGTGCTGGAGCGGGCGGCGCGGGACATCGTGGGTGCGTACGTGGCGGGGTCGGCGAGGGACTCAGGGGTCGGCGGGGTGGCGGTGGTGTCGGTGCAGGTGCGCCGGGGTGGGGGCGGCCCGGAGGTGGCGGTGGGGTTGGCGGCGGACTCGCCGGTGGGGTTGCTGCGGCTGCTTGGGATCGTGCCGCCGCGGATGTCGGGGACGGCGACGGCGTCGGCGCGGCTGGTCGGGCCGTGAGCCGGTCCCTGGGCTGCGTGGGTGCCGGTGAGCAGCAGGTAGCCCGTCTGCCTGAAGCCGAGCAGGCCGGTCTGCGGGTCCAGCTGTTCGAGCTCGGCGATGGGGAAGGCTGAGAACGCATGGGACACATGCTGGTGCTCGGGCCGACTTGACGTCTCGCCTCGTGTCTGGTGCTCAGGCCGACTTGTCTCGCTTCGTGGTGGTGGGGCTGGGTGCCTCTACGCTGGCTGCATGCCTGTGTTCAGCCTCGCGCCCTACCGGGTCCTCTTGCGCGCGCCGGGGACGCTGCGGCTGGTGAGCGGCGCGCTGCTCGGTCGCATGTCGGCTGGCATGGGCGGGCTCGCTCTGCTGCTGCTGGTCCAGTCCAGCAGCGGCTCGTTTGCCCTGGCCGGCGCGGTGGTGGGCGCCTACACCATCGCGACCAGCTTGTTCGGGCCGGTACAGGGCCGTGTCATCGACCGGTATGGGCAGACCTGGGTGCTGGTTGGCAGTGGTGGCGTCCATGCAGTGGCGCTGGTATGGCTGGGGTTGGCCGGCCCGGGGACCGGGGGGTTGGTGGGTGGTGCGGTGCTGGCCGGCATGGCGAGGCCGCCGGTGGCGCCGGCCATGCGTGCGCTGTGGTCGCGGCTGGCCGACGGGCCATCGTTGCAGACCGCCTACGCGTTGGAGTCGACCTCGCAGGAGCTGGTGTTCGTCACCGGGCCGCTGCTGGTGGCAGTGCTGGTCAGCGTGGCCTCGCCAGCGGTCGCGATCGTGGTCACGGCCGGGCTGACGCTGGCGGGGACGCTGGTGTTTGCGACCTCGCCGGTCTCGAGGGCCTGGCGGGGTGCGGAGCGGGCTCGGGACTGGGCCGGGCCGCTGCGCAGCCGGGGTTTTCGCACCCTGGTCGTGGTGCAGCCGCTGGTCGCCGTGAGCATCGGCGCTTTGGAGGTGGCGGTGGCTGCGTTCGCGACCGGGAACGGCAGCCGCGGCGCGGCCGGTGTGCTGCTCGCGGTGTGGAGCGGGGGGAGCCTGGCCGGCGGGCTGCTGGCCGGCGCCCGGCACTGGCGCGGGCCGGTGGAGCGCCGCTACCTGGCCTTGCTGCTGGCGTTTCTGGCGGCGATGGCGGCGCTGCTGGTGGCGCGCAGCAACCTGGACCTGGGCGTGCTGATCGTGCTCGCGGGGCTGCCGTTCGCGCCCTGGATCGCGTGCGTGTACCTGCTGGCCGACCGGCTGGCCCCGCCGGGTACGGTGACCGAGGCGTTCACCTGGGTCATGACCGCGTTCACGGCCGGCCTGTCCGCGGGGAGCAGCCTGGCAGGGCTGCTGATCGACGGCGCTGGGGTGCGCGCCGCGTTCCTGGCCGCGGTCGCCGCTGGCGTCCTCGCGGTCGGGGTCACGCTGCTGCGGCGGCACACCCTGGTCGCCAGCCCGGCCGGGTAACGTCGCCCGCCCGCCCGGCGGGCAACGTCGCACGCCCGCCGCCGGAAGGGTTGGTGGCGGGCCTGGCCGGGTAACGTCGCACGCCGGCCGCCGGGAGGGGTTGGTGGCGGGGTCGGCCGGGGAGGGCAGCACGTTCCCGGCGGCCGGGAGGGGTTGGTGGCGGGCCCCTCCGGGTAAGGTTGGGCATGCCGGCCCGGACGGCATGGGCTGGTCCGTCCACCGCTTCGCGGACGGGAACGTATTGTCCCTGGTGGTGACCTGCTGCCTGGCTCGCCGGCGGACGCCATGCCGGCGCGGGGTGGCCTGGCCGGTGGATGTCATGGATGTGACCGTCCAGGACGAGGCCCTCGTCCTGGGGCTGACGAGGGAGGCGGGGTGGCGGCGTCGTGAGCGTGAGAGCGCTGACTCGGTCGCAGCCGCTGGAAGCCTTCCGTCATGAGGCGCTGCTGTACGCCGGGGAGACGGACTTCCTGGCCCGCACGATGCCGTTCATCCGCGGTGCGGTCGCGGCCAGTGAGCCCGTCCTGGTGGTGGTGAGCGCCGCGAAGATCGACCGGTTGCGCGCGGGCCTGGATGGCGATGCTGACGCGGTCTGCTTCGCTGATATGGCCGAGGTCGGTGCCAACCCGGCCCGGATCATCCCCAGGTGGCGGGAGTTCGTGGCCGAGCACGCCGACGCCGATCACCCTGTCCGGGGGATCGGGGAGCCGGTCTGGCGCGGTCGCAGTCCTGCCGAGCTCGTTGAGTGCCAGCGCCACGAGGCGCTGCTCAACGTGGCGTTCGCGGGTGCCCCGGCGTGGTGGCTGCTGTGCCCGTACGACACCGAGGCGCTCGACCCGGCCGTGGTCGACGAGGCCCACCGCAGCCACCCGTTCATCATGCAGGCTGGTGCCCAGCGGGACAGCACCGGCTATCTTGGCGTGGAGGTCGCGGCTGCTCCGTTTGATGCTTCCTTGCCCGAGCCGCCTGGCGAGCCGGCCGAGTTCCTGTTCGGCTTCGGCGCCGGCACGCTGCGCGCGCTGCGACGGTTCGTGTCCGGCCACGCCGCCAGCGTCGGGCTCGGCGTGGCGCGGACCGCGGATCTTGTGCTAGCTGTCCAGGAGGTGGCCGCCAACAGCCTGCGCCACGGCGGTGGGCGGGGCCGCCTGCGGGTCTGGCGGGACACCGGTGCGCTGGTCTGCGAGATCGGCGACGGCGGGCACATCGAGCAGCCGCTGGTCGGCCGCGAGCATCCGCCGCTGGACCAGGAGGGCGGTCGAGGCTTGTGGCTGGTCAACCAGTTGTGCGACCTCGTCCAGCTGCGGTCGTTCCCCACAGGGACCATCGTGCGGCTGCACATGTGGCGTCGCGAACCGCTGTCGTAGGAGCTCGTCGGGGCGGCGGGCTGGTCGTGCCGGAGCCAGACCCACCTGGTGCACGCCTGCTCGTACCGGCACGGGTGCTGGAGGCAGCCGAGGCCCTTCCCCTCGAGGCGTCACCATCTCGGTCTGGGCGATCTCACCGGGCGAAGAAGTGGATGCCGAGCCAGGCCCATCCAGCCATGATCCCCACCCGGCCGGAGCGGGTACGCATGACCCGGTTGAGCACAGCACGCAGGGGCGGGATCCGTGAGCCCTCGCGGGAGCTGAGTAGTTGGAGGCCAACGCCTGCCGAGACGATGAGCAGGTAGCCCGCCACTGTCAGGTCGCGACTGCTCATAGCCGTAGCAGGAACCAGCCGGACGCCAGCCACAGCGACAGGACGACCGACCGGCCGAGGTGGCTGGCGAGGATCGGATCCATCAGGACGCTGATCGTCGGGTGCGCCCAGGAGTCTGTGGTGAGGGAAGGCTGGAGCAACAGTGCGGCGAGCTCCCACAGCGCGAGCGCCACGAAGACCGAGACCCATGCCAGTGCCCCGGCCGGAGGGATCCGCCTCAGGGCGGTCTCGTCGCCCGCCGGCCGGCGCCACACGATCGCGACAGCGGCCGCCGCCGGCGTCCCCACGGCGACCGTCGCCGGCCACGAATAGCGGGTCAGCCCTGCGACGAGCGTGGCGTAGACCAAGCCGGTGATGGCCGCCACCGTGGAGAGCCGCAGGTTCGCCCGGCCCCGAAAGGACGGGGTCGGCTCTGCGATCTCCCCGGGCGGCCGCCTCACCGGGTCCTCGCCGGTGGACCTGACAGCGTCGGTGTTGGCATGCTCGGCGTGCGCGCGCCGGGCCACGTCCCAGCCGAGCGCCAGGGCGACAGCGAAGAGGGCCGCCCCGTCGATGACGCGATCGTCCGACAGGACGTCGAAGGTACCCGCGAGGAGGAACACGACGATCACCGGATCGCGGAGCGCGCCGAGGATGGCCCAGCCGACGGGCCAGGAGCGATCATCTGCATCCGGCGGCGTCCGGCGACCCCGCTCCTGGGAAGCGCCTGGACCTGCTCTAGACATCTGGCAGCTCGCACATGCGCACGCACCGCTTGTCGGCGCCGTCCACGACGGCGGGCTGCTCACCGTTGGGCGGCGGGGCGGGTTGTCGGACGGTCACGGGTCGACGGGCGGCTCGCGCCGGTCCCACGGCGAGCTTGTGTTGTCGTCGTCGTGCATGTGTAGCAGATTTCTCGCCCGCAGGGTACGAATACCGAGGCCCTGTTCTCGCCTGGTCCCGGGGGTCTGGCTTGGGGCGCGCCGGCTCGACACCGGTCGGCCGGGCGGCAGGGGCCAGGCCAGGGTCGGGTATCGTCAGCCGCGGGGTGACCGGTACCACGCGCCGCTCGACCGCTAGGACCAAGGCCTGGTACCCGGCTCGGGCGCCGTCCAGGAGCAGGTGGGGACGCAGCTCGTAGCGCTTCACCTCCGGCGTGCTGGGCGGTGGGGCCACATCCAGCACGAACGGGGGCGAGCTGTTGGCGCCGTCCGGTTTGCGCGCCCGCTCGAGGACGCGGCGGTCGGCGGTGTCGTCCTGGAGGGCACGCACATGGCCGGCGCCCAGCCCCGGCTGCAGGCGGTCCAGCCACCGGACGATCACCCGGCCGCGGGCGCGTCCAGCCACAGACCGGCCAACACGGTCACACCCGATGCGCTGGCCCGCGCGACCGCCCTTCCAGGGAGTAACGCTTGAGCACGCGAGGGTCGCCAGTGACGCTAAGCAGGACACCAGAAGTCTTGCCCGGAACCCCACGAGTCCTTCCTGGTCACCTGCCATGAGTTACGTGCAGGACTGCTGAGCTGCTGCTTAGAACGCCCGAATACGCCGAAAAGCGTAAACAGCTACGGGTGGGGGAGAACTGGCCGCGGCGGGTGGTGCCGGATTTGCTAGTTGTGGACGTGTGGTGCAGTCTTCCGCATCGTAGCAGCAGGTCAGGCGAAGCTCCTCCGGCGCAGACCTTCTGTGTGAGCGGCAGCGGTGGCGCGGTCGGGAGGGTGCCATGAGCGTGTTCCAGCCGGGTGTGGAGTCCAGGCCGCGCACCACAGGCGACCTGCCAGCGTTCAAGGTGGTCCGGCGGGGCTACGACCGTGAGCAGGTTGACGCCTACGTCGCAGAGGCGGGCGACCGGGTCGACCAGGCGGAGCGGGCGAAGGCCCAGCTGGAACTCGAGGTCGCCGCTGTGCGGGAGCGGCGGCCTGCGTCGTATGAGCAACTCGGTGCCGAGGCGGCCATGGTACTGGAGCAGGCGGGCCGTGAGGCGGCGACGGTGCTGGAGCGGGCCGGCCGTTCGGCCGAGATGCTGGTCGAGCAGGCGCAGGGTCGTGCCCGGACGACCGTCAGCGAGGCGCAGGCGCGGGCGGCGGACCTGATCAGGGCGGCCGAGCAGCAGGCGGAGCAGTTCCATGCGACCGCGCGCCAGCATCTGGAGGAGGTGCAGGCCGAGACCGAGCAGGTGGGTGAGTTCCGCAGGGGACTGCTGCACTATCTCGGTCGCGTTCGCGCCGACATCGACAGCCTGATCGACAAGGCCGCCGAGCAGGACGATCAGCGAACGCTGGCGGTCGCTGCCGCTGGTGGACCTCGGGTCGATGCGGCTGCGGACCCGACCGGCGAGGGGGCGTCTACGCCTGCTGGGACTGCGGGGTCCGAGCAGCTGCAACCGGTTGCGCCATCGACCGAGCCATCGGACGGTGCCAATCCGGGGTGAGCTTGGCCTGCGACGGCCGCCTGATCGCGGGTCGTTGTGCAGGCAGCGGCAACGGCCCCACGAGGCTGCGTCGTTGGCGGAGCGCCTGCACCCACGCGACGGTCAGACGATCGACTCGGTGCCCTCGTCCCAGCGCCAGCGGGCGTCGTCGCCGGCGAGGTGGACGCCGCCGACCCAGCGGTCGATGCCGCTCTGGGCGACGTGGTCGGCCTCGCCGCGGAGCACGCGGCGGCCGGCGGGCGTCGGCCGCAGGCGCGTGCTGGCGTCGATCGGGGTGTCGGACGGATCGGCCTGCAGCAACGGCGTGCGCGCACCGACCAGCCGCGCCATGATCCGCCAGCAGAACAGGTCGCCCAGGTAGGGCCGGGCTTCGCGGGCGCCGATCCGGTGGAACACGGCGCCGGCTTGGCTCCACCCGTCGCCTGTCGTGGCGAGGATGCGGCGCTCGGTGAGGCTGAGGCCGTCGCGGGTGGAAGGGTACTCGCGGCTCAACCGGTCGAACGCTTCGGCGACAAAGCGCGGCTGCTGGGAGGGCGTGGCGGCGATCGCGCCGAGGCCGGCAGGGTCCGGGGCGCGCAGTGCCGCCCAGGCGCGCGCGGCCAGCGCCACGGCGTCTGGGCTGAGCGGGCTCGCGGCGCTGGCGAGCAGGCCGTGGAGCTGGGTGGGCTGCAGCTCGCCCAGCCCGCCGAAGTGGGCGATCCCGAGGTACTCGCCGATGCAGGTCAAGGTGATCCGGCCCGGCGGCACCCGCAGCTCGCCGAGCCGGGCGAGGATCTGGACGAGCTGCAGCTGGTCGTACAGGTCGGCCTCGAACCACAGCAGGTACTCGCCGTCGCGGTTGGCCGCCAGGGTGTGGTCGCGGCGCTCCAGCCAGCGCAGGCACGCCTGGCGCCCGGCCGGGTCGTCGTCGATGAGCAACGCCGCGCGGATGCGCCGCAGCTCGGGATCGGGCACGTCGGGGACCGGTCCCTCGTGCAGCACGTCGCGCCAGGGGAGGATGCGCCGGGCCAGGCCCGTGGCGCGCAGCCCCTCGGCGGCGCTGTCGCCGTTGGTCACGTGCAGCGCCGCCGCCAGGCGGTCGCGTCCCAGCGGGCCTTGGATGGCGAGGAGCTGGGCGCGCGCCGCGGCGTAGGACTCGCCGGTCTTGGCCATGCGTGCGCGCACGCGCCGCTTGAAGTCGGCCTGCTTGGTCATGATCGCCTCCTGCGCCCCACCCCGAACCCCCCAGCGGTCCATGCGGCAGGCGCGGCCGACGATCGACACGACCCTCCGAGAGGTCAACCTCCCTTTGCCTCCTGCTGCGCTCGGCTGGGCGAGCCGCCGGAGGTTCGGCGTGGAGACGCCACCAGGAGTGTATCCGGGGGCGGGGCCCGGCCACCCCCTCCACCCCGGCGCGCGGCACCGTGGCTCCCGACGCCCTTACCGACAGAACTCTCGGGAGGCCGTTCAGGTGTTCACCTTGCTCAGGTGTTCACCTCAGCTGAGTGGCACTCGACCTGGCCAAGTAGTCACGCGGGGACCCCATAGGGGTGGAGTGTTTCCACCCTAGGGGTGCTAGGCGTGTTCGCCCGCGAATGCTTGCATCAACGGCGAGGCTCGAGGGTCTTATTTTAGGAATTCAGCTTCTGGGAGGTCCTGATGAGCGACCTCGTCGACCGCCGCCTCGGCCAGTACGAGCTCCGCGAGGTCATCCAGCGCGGAGGGATGTCAACGGTCTACAAGGCCTACCAACCCTCCCTGCAACGTTGGGTAGCTGTGAAGGTGCTCGCCCATCCTGGCGACCCGGAGTTCATCTCCCGGTTCCAGCTCGAAGCTCGATCGATCGCTCAGCTCCAGCACCCCAACGTCGTCTCCATCTACGACTACGGCGAGCAGGATGGCCAGCTCTACCTGGTCATGCAGTACGTGGAGGACGGCCGTACCCTGGCCGACCTGACCGGTGAGCCGATGGCGCCGGTCCGCGCCCTGCCGCTGGTCGCCCTGCTGCTCGCGGGCCTGGGCTACGCGCACCGGCGCGGCATCGTCCACCGCGACATCAAGCCCAGCAATGTCCTGCTGCCGTCGCCGGCCTGGCCGGTGCTGAGCGACTTCGGGATCGTCAGGCTGCTGCTCGACGACCAGGCCCCGCGGCTCACCCGGGAGGGCCTGATCATCGGAACGGCCGCCTACATGGCGCCGGAGCAGGCGCACGGCCTGCCCGTCGATGCCCGCACCGACCTGTACGCCACCGGGGTGGTGTTGTATGAGCTGATCACCGGGCGGGTGCCGTTCGACGCCACCACGCCGGTGGCAGCGCTGATGCAGCATGCCTACGAGCCGCCTCCACCGCCACGTGAGCTCACCCCTGACCTGCCCGTCGAGGTCGAGGCGATGCTGCTGCATGCGCTCGCCAAGGCGCCGGAGGACCGTTACCAGACCGCCGAGGAGATGACCGAGGCCATCCAGGAGGCCCTCGCCAGCCTCCAGCGGATACCGTCCGTGGGCCCGCCCGAGCCCCAGGCGGCCGCCTATGCGGCGGGTGTGCGTGCCTTCGCCGAGGGCCGCTTCGACGAGGTGGTCGCGCGCCTGTCGCCGCTGGCCGACACCGACCCCGGTTACGAGGACGTCGACGAGCTCCTCGAGGCGGCCCGCGCGTCGCTGGACGCCCAGCCGCGCATCGCGGCGACCGAGGGCGCGTCGCGGCAGCCTCTGGCTGCGGCGCGTACCGATGAGCCCTCCGCGGCGGGCGATTCCATCCCGGCCGGCCCGTCTCCTGAGTGGGGCGGCGTGGCCGACCCAGCAACGGGGTCCACGCCGCTTCCCGGCCCTGCCCGCCCCCCGCCCGGGCGGGCAGCGGGCCGCATTCGGCGGCCGGCGTCGCCCGGCAGGGGGCGGCGGTGGCCGACCGTGCTGGCCGGGATCGCCCTAACCGTGCTGCTGGTGGCCGCCGGCGTTGCCATCTCGGCACGCCGCGCGTCTTCCGGGGAGGTCTTCCTCGAGCCGTCGACCTCCGCGGGCGCTCTACCGTTCACCCCGAGCGCGGCCGCGCCTCCAGTCGTGTCCCCCGCCACGACCACCCGACCGCCCGCCCCGACCAGCCCCACCTCCGCCTCGACCATGGCGAGGGCAGCCGTCCGAGTCGTCCGCGGCACGGTGCCCGGCCTGTACGGCGGCACCCGCAACCGGTCGAGCTGCAACGCCCGCCTCCTCGTCAAGTTTCTCCAAGCCCACCCTGACAGAGCCGCGGCCTGGGCAGGCGTCGCGGGGGTCAAGGCCGCCGACATCCCACGGTTCGTGGCGACACTCACCCCGGTCCTGCTGCGCTTCGACACCCGCGTGACGAACCATGGCTTCCGCGACGGGCGCGCCATCCCGCGCCAGTCAGTGCTGCAAGCGGGCACCGCCGTGCTGGTTGACACCTCCGGCGCGCCGAGGACCCGCTGCGCCTGCGGCAACCCGCTGCTCGAGCCGCAGGCGGTACAGACCGCCCCGGCCTACACCGGCAGTCGCTGGGCGGGGTTCGTTCCCAGCGCGGTCGCGGCGGTCGCTCCTGGCCCGCCAATGCGGGCAGTGGTGCTCGTCGACCCCCTCACGGGCGCAGGCATCCGCCGGCCGGTCGGCACCGCAGGATCCGGCGACAGCAACACCCGTCTCTCCACGGGGGCGCCCGGTGCTCCGACCACGCCGTCACCCATCGGCACCACGACTTCCCTGGGTTCACCGACCACCGACCTCCCGGTGCCCACCATCGACAGTACGACCCAGACCACCACCACCGGCACGACCCAGACCACCACCAGCACAACCGGCTCCACCGGCACGACCCATACCACCACCAGCACCACGGGAGCGACGGAGAGCACCACGGGCACGACCGAGACCACCAGTCCGACCCAGACCACTGGGACGCCTGCCAGCGGCGCCACCGGGACGACGGCCGCAACCAAGACGACGGGGGCAGCGAGCAGCGGAACTACTGGACGCCCCTGACCACCGAGACCCCGCCTCCACGACGCGCGCAGGGACGCGAGGACGGCGAGGACGCGGCGGCGGTCATCGGGCTCGCGGGCAGGCCGAGCAAGGCGGCCGGCGACCGCTGGGGGCCGGTGCCGCCGGAGCGCTACGCTGCCACCGGGACGCGACCGCACCGGCAGAAGGGACCAGGGATCACGGATGGTCACCAGCGGACGGCAACCGCGTGGCGGCGCCGGTCGCCGACCATGACGGTGCCGCCCGAGGCGGGCGCACACGACTACCGAGAGCTGGCGCCGCCACCGGCGCTGGCCGGCGTGCTCGCCTGCGTCTGGACGCAGACCGCCGGCCCCGCCGGCCGCCACCACAGGGTCCTGCCCGACGGCTGCGCGGACATCGTCTGGCTGGCAGGGGAGCGGCTGGTCGTGGCTGGCACGGCCACCGGGCCCGAGCTGGTCGCCCTGCCGCCCGGCTCCACCACCCTGGGGGTGCGCTTCCGGCCGGGCGCCGCCGGCCGGGTCCTCGGACTGCCCGCGAGCGAGCTGCTCAACCAGGGCCCACCGCTCGAGGCGGTCTGGGGGCCGGCCGGGCGGCGGCTGGCCGAGCGGGTGGGCGAGGCCACCGACCCGGCCCGGGCACTGGCCGCGCTCGAGGCGGCGGTCGCTGCCCGGCTCGACAGGGCGGGCCCGCCAGATCGGCTGGTCGAGGCGGTCGCCGACCGGCTCGCCGGCCCGGTCCCGGTCCCGGTCGCCCGCCTGGCCGCCGACCTCGGCCTGAGCGAGCGCCAGCTCCTGCGCCGCTGCCGCGACGCGGTCGGCTACGGCCCCAAGACGCTCGCGCGCGTGCTGCGTTTCCGCCGGCTGCTGCGTCTGGCCGAGGGCAACCACGGCCGCGGCCTGGCCGAGCTGGCCGCTGCGGCCGGCTACGCCGACCAGGCCCACCTGTCGCGCGAGACCGTCCGCCTGGCCGGCCTGCCACCCGCCCGGCTGCTGGCCCAACAAGGCATGTCCCAGCCAGGCATGTCCGATTCGTTCAAGCCACCGGCGACCGTGGTGTAGCAGCATGCTGCGACCACCCATCGGCCCGAAAGGAGCGAGATGAAAGTCCTGTTCGTGGCGAGCGTCGCCCCGATCGCCAGGGATCCCGAGGACAGCCGGCGGCTGTACGTGGACGCCCTCGGCCTGCCGCTGGAGCGTCAGGATGACGACGACTACGCCCACAGCGAGAAGGTCGACGGCGTCCGGCACTTCGGAGTCTGGCCGCTGCATCAGGCCGCCCAGGCCTGCTTCGGGACCGACGCCTGGCCCGACGACGTCCCGGTGCCCCAAGCCAGCGTCGAGTTCGACGTCGACGACGTGGAGACCGCGGCCAAGGAGCTGCAGGCCAAGGGCCACCGGCTGCTGCACGGCCCCCGCACCGAGCCTTGGGGCCAGACCGTCGCCCGCCTGCTCAGCCCCGAGGGGCTGATCGTGGGCGTCGGCCACACTCCCTGGATGCGCTGACCTGGAGCGCCTCGCGCGGGCGGCCCAGCGGCGCCACCTA
>DASYUT010000115.1 GCA_036000965.1 Actinomycetes bacterium | reverse complement strand
GCCGACGCCTCCGGCTCCCTCCCCTCGGCCGCCGCCGCCTCCGGCCCGCGCCCCTCGGCCGGCCCGGCGGTGGGCGCGGCCTGGGCCGGCCCGGCGCTGGGCGCCGCCTCGGCGCCCTCAGGGGGGGTCCGGAACCGCTCGGTCTCGGCCGCGACCCGGTCCCAGCTCGCCAGCCCGAGGTCGGCCTTGAGCTTGACCGAGAGCTGGTCGGCCAGCTCCCACACGGGCTGGGCGGCGCCGCCGACCGGGACCGCGGGCCGCTGGCGCTCGACGCGCCCCTCCCAGTCGGTGAACGTGCCCTCGGTCTCGGCGTGGACCACGCCGGGCAGCAGCACGTCGGCGTGGCGGGTGGTGTCGCTCACCGAGTGGTCGATCGCGACCACGAAGGCGTTGGCCAGGGCACGCTCGGCCAGCTCGCGCGGGCCGTAGTCGCGTACCAGGTCCACCCCGGCGAGCAGCAGCACCCCAAGCTCACCGGCTGCGGCGGCCCTGACCATGGCCGGACCGTCCAGGCCAGGCGCCTCGGGCAGGCCCTCGGAGACCCCCCATGCCTCGGCCAGCTCGGCCCGGGCCGCCGGGTCGGCCACGCCACGGCCGCCGGGCAGCAGGTGGGGCCGGGCGCCGACGTCGAGCGCGCCCCGGTCGCCCGCCCGCCTGGGCACCCAGGCCAGGCGGGCGCCGAGCCCGTCGGCGAGCCGGGCCGCGGCGTCGAGCGCGCCGCTGGCAGCCGCCCGCCAGCCGGCCAGCACCACGACCGGCCCCTTGCCCGGCCCAGGCCCGGCAGCGCCCCCGGGCCCGCGCGCGCTGGCCACGACGCGGCCGGCGTCGCCCTCCCTGCGGCCGAGGGCGGCGAGCGCCTCGGGCTCGCCCCCGGGCAGGGTCGGCACCACAGTGGCGAACTCGGCCAGGCGGCCGGCCCGGGGCCCAACCGTGACCACGGGCACGCCCTTGCGCAGCGCCGCCTTGCGCAGGCGCAGGAAGAGGATGGGCGACTCCTCGTGGGGGTCGAGGTCGACCACCACGACCGCCGCGGCCGCCTCGAGGTCGGCGTAGGTGGGGCCCGACCGGCCGGCGACCCGGGCCGCGACCGCGGACCCGGCCTCGCCCTCCGGCCAGGCGCGAGCGTCGACGTTGTTGGTGCGCAGCGTCACCCGGGCCAGCTTCTGCAGCGCGTACGCGTCCTGGTCGGTCAGGTGGCCACCGACCAGCACCCCGATGCCCTTGCCACGGGCCGCCCTGATCCCGTCGGCGGCCCGGCGCAGCGCCTCTGGCCAGGAGGCGGTGCGCAGCCGGCCGCCGTCGTTGACGCTCGGGACCAGCACCCGCTCGGGGTCCTGGGCCCAGGCGAAGCCGTAGCGACCCCGGTCGCAGTTCCAGGCCTCGTTCACCTCGTCGTTGTCGCGGGCCAGCTGGCGGGTGACCTGGCCACGGCGCGAGTCGATGCGCAGGTTGCACCCTGCGGCGCAGTGGTTGCAAACGCCCTCCGTGGACGACAGGTCGAACGGGCGGGCCTGGAACCGGTAGGACGGCGAGGTGAGCGCGCCCACCGGGCAGATCTGCACGACGTTGCCGGAGAAGTAGCTGTCGTAAGGCTCGTCCTCGAAGATCGCCACCTGCTCGAGCGCGCCACGCTCGAACAGCTCGATGAACGGGTCGCCGGCGACCTCGTTGGAGAACCGGGTGCAGCGGGCGCAGAGCACGCAGCGCTCGCGGTCGAGCAGCACGGTCTCGGAGATCTTGATCGGCTTCTCGTAGCGACGCTTGGTCTCGACGAAGCGGGTCTCGCCCGGGCCGTGGGCCAAGGTCTGATCCTGCAGAGGGCACTCGCCGCCCTTGTCGCACATGGGGCAGTCGAGCGGGTGGTTGATCAGCAGGAACTCCAGGTTGCTCTCCTGGCCGGCCCTGGCCACCGCGCTGGTCTCCTGGGTCTTCACCACCATCCCGTCGGTGACCGTGGTGGTGCAGGCGGTCAGCGGCTTGCGCTGGCCCTCGATCTCGACCAGGCACTGGCGGCAGGCGCCGAGGGGGGCGAGCAGCCGGTGGTCGCAGAAGCGGGGGACGACGACCCCGATCTGCTCGGCGGCCCGGATCACCAGGGTGCCGGGCGGCACCTCCAGCTCGGTGCCGTCGATGGTGACCTTGACGGTGCTCGGCTTGTCGGCCATGGGCGGGTCTCCTAGTGCGCGCCGACGGCCATCCGGGCGCCCGGGAACGGGCAGCCGCGGCCGTCGGCGTGCTGGGCGAACTCGTCGGGGAAGTGCTTGAGGCCGGACAGGATCGGGCTGGTGGCGCCGTCGCCGAGCGCGCAGAACACCCGGCCGAAGATCCCGTCGCTGATGTCCTTGAGGGTGCCCGGGTCGTCCTTGCGCCCCTGCCCGGTCTCGAGCCGGGTCAGGATCTTGCGCATCCAGTCCGTGCCCTCCCGGCACGGGGTGCACTTGCCGCACGACTCGTGGGCGTAGAACTCGGTGAAGTTCAGGCAGGCGCGGACGATGCAGACGTCCTCCGAGAGCACGATCACCGCGGCCGTGCCGAGCAGGCTGCCCGCCGCCTGGATGGCCTCGAAGTCGAAGGTGACGTCGAGGTGGTCGGCGGTGAGCAGGGGGGTGGAGGAGCCGCCGGGCGTCCACGCCTTGAGCGACTTGCCGTCCAGCATCCCACCGGCCGCCTCCATGATGACCGCGCGAGCGGGCGTGCCCATCGGGAACTCGAAGTTGCCGGGGTTGTTGACGTCGCCCGAGACGCTGATGAGCTTCGGACCGGGGGACTTGTCGGTGCCCATGCTCCGGAACCAGTCCACGCCCTTGCGGACGATCCAGGGGACGGTGGCGATCGTCTCGACATTGTTGACCGTGGTCGGCGCGCGGTACAGGCCCTCCACGGCCGGGAAGGGCGGGCGCAGCTTGGGCTGGCCGCGCTGGCCCTCGAGCGAGGAGAGCAGGGCGGTCTCCTCGCCGCAGATGTAGGCGCCGGCGCCCCGGTGCAGGACCACCTCCAGGTCGAAGCCGGACCCTCGGATGTCCCTGCCCAGCAGGCCCTTGTCGTAGGCGGCGTCGATCGCGGCGGCCAGCCGCCGCCCGGCGAAGCCGCACTCGCCGCGCAGGTAGATGAAGGCGGTGCGGCAGCCGATGGCGTAGGCGGACACGATCACGCCCTCGACCAGGGCGTGCGGGTCACGTTCCAGCAGCTCCATGTCCTTGAAGGTGCCCGGCTCGCTCTCGTCGGCGTTGACCACCAGGTAGGTCGGCTTGCCGGTGCCCTTGGCCAGGAAGCCCCACTTCATGCCGGTGGGGAACCCGGCCCCGCCCCGGCCCCGCAGGCCGGAGTCCTTGACGATCTGGACCAGGTCGGCCGGGCTGCGGGCGAAGGCGGCGTCCAGGCTCGCGTAGCCGTCCAGCTCGGTGAAGCGGTCGATCTCGTGGGCCCGGCCGTCCTGCCAGCGGCTGGTCAGCACCCGCACCTGGTCGGTCACTGCGCGCCACCTCCGCGGAGCTGCGCCGGGGGCTCGCCGAGCCCGGCCAGCCGCCAGTGCAGGGCTGCCGAGGACGGCTCGGTGACCGACCCCTCGGCGGCGAACGTCGGCGGGGGCACCTGGTCGCGGAGCAGCGCCTCGACCAGCTCCAGCGCCTGCTCGGTGGTGAGCCGCTCGTAGTTCTCGGTGTTGACCTGCACGACCGGGGCGCCGTCGCAGGCGGCCAGGCACTCGACTTCCTCCACCGTGACCATGCCGCTCTCGTCGGTGCCGCCGAGCGGCGTGGCGAGCCGCTCGGCGAGCGCGTCCGCGATCTCGCGCGAGCCGCGGAGCTGGCACGACAGGGTGCGGCAGACCGACACGATGTACTTGCCGACCGGGCGGCGGCGGAACATCGTGTAGAAGGTGGCGACCGCGCCGACCTCGGCCTTGGTCAGGCCGAGCAGCCCGGCCGCCTGGGCAACCCCGGCCGGGGAGACGTAGCCGTCCTCGGACTGGAGCAGGAACAGGATCGGCAGCAGGGCCGAGCGCCGCTCCGGGTAGCGGGCGATGAGCTCCTCGGCGCGGGCCAGGGTCTCGTCGGTCAGGGGCACGGCGGTGGTGTTCTCCTTGGGGTTGCGCGGTGAGGTCAGCGGTCGACGCCGCCGAGGACGGGGTCGACCGAGGACATGGCGGCGATGACGTCGGCGACCAGCAGCCCCTCGGCCATGGGGCCGCCCGTCTGCAGGTTGACGAACGACGGGTCGCGCACGTGGACCCGGTAGGGCAGGTTGCTGCCGTCAGAGACGACGTGGTAGCCGAGCTCCCCCCGGGGCGACTCGACGGTGACGTAGACCTCGCCGGCGGGGACCTTGAAGCCCTCGGTGACCATCTTGAAGTGATGGATCAGGGCCTCCATGGACTCGCCCATGATGTGGTTGACGTGGGCGGGTGAGTTTCCCAGGCCGTCGGGCCCGAGGGCCAGCCGGGCAGGCCAGCCGACCTTGGGGTCCTCGCTCATGACCGGGCCGCCTGGCAGCGAGTCCAGCACCTGCTCCACGATCCGCAGGCTCTCGCGCATCTCCGCCAGCCGGACCTGGTAGCGGGCGTAGGCGTCGGAGCCGCTGGCGGTCGGCACCTCGAAGTCGTACTGCTGGTAGCCGCAGTAGGGCTCGGCCTTGCGCAGGTCGTGGGCCAGCCCCGAGGCGCGCAGCATCGGCCCAGTGACGCCCAGCTCGACGAGCCGGTCCTGGCTGAGGTAGCCGATGCCCCTGGTCCGCTCCAGCCAGATGGGGTTGTTGGTGAGCAGGGTCTCGTACTCGTCGGCCTTGCCGCCCATGTCGCGGACGAACGCGCGGATCTTGTCCTCGGTGCCGTCCGGCAGGTCCTGGGAGACGCCGGCGGGGCGCACCCAGGCGTGGTTCATGCGCAGCCCGGTGACGTCCTCGAGGATGTCGAGGATCTCCTCGCGCTCCCGGAAGCCGTACAGCATGATCGACAGCGCGCCCAGCTCCAGGCCGGTGGTGGCCAGCCACACCAGGTGGGAGCTGATCCGGTTCAGCTCCATCATCAGCACCCGCAGGGCCTGCGCCCGTGGCGGCGCCTCGACGCCGAGCAGCTTCTCCACCGCCAGGCAGTAGGCGGTCTCGTTGAAGATCGGGGCCAGGTAGTCCATGCGGGTCACGAAGGTGACCCCCTGGACCCAGGTGCGGAACTCGATCGACTTCTCGATGCCGGTGTGCAGGTAGCCGACCACCGGCTGCAAGGACACCACCTGCTCGCCGCGCAGCTCCAGCACCAGCCGGAGCACGCCGTGGGTGGACGGGTGCTGGGGCCCCATGTTGATGACCATGAGGTCGTCGTCGCCCTCGGCATGCCTGCGGGCGGTGACCTCGGCCCAGTCACCGCCGCCCATGGCCAGCACCTGCCTGGCCCGCCGCTCGTTCAGGCTGACGTGCTCGGCGGTCGGCTTGTCGGCCAGGTCGTAGGCCTCGCCGGGCCGCACGACCACCTCGTCCACGAGCTGGCCGCTGGACGGGCGGCCGGACTCTGGCCGCTCCTGCTCCTGGGGCACGTCCCCGTCCCGCCTGGCCTCGTCGGCGTGGTCGCGGAGGATCTCGCTCATGTGCTCGTCCACCCTCCCTTGTACCGCCTGGTGTCGGGCGGTGGCACGTGGGCGCCGTGGTAGTCGACGTTCACCCCGCCGAGGGGGTAGTCCTTGCGCTGGGGGTAGCCCTTCCAGTCCTCGGGCATGAGGATGCGGATGAGGTTGGGGTGGCCGTCGAAGCGCACCCCGAAGAAGTCGTACACCTCGCGCTCGTGGAAGTTGGCGGTCGGCCACACCCCGGTGACGCTCGGGACGTGCGGGTCCTCCACCGTGACCCGGACCTTGAGCCGCAGGCGAACGTTGTGCTCGAACGAGTAGAGGTGGTAGTCGACGCAGAGGCGGTCAGGGCGGTTGGGGTAGTCGGTGCCCGACAGGTCGGAGAGGTGGCGGAAGCGGGCAGCCGGGTCGTCGCGCAGCCAGGTGGCCACGTCGACCAGGCGGGCCCGGTCGAGTTCGACGGTGACCTCGCCGCGGTGGCCGGTCACCTGCAGCTCCGCCTCGCCGAAGCGCTCGCGCAGGCCGGTCAGGACCGGCTGCAGGGCGTCGGGGGGCGTGACGACGGCGTCGCTGGGCTGCACCTGGCTCATGCCTCCTGATGGACCGGGGCACCCCTTCGGGACCCCTCCGACCGGGGCACCCCTTCGGGGTTCCCCGGACCCCTCCCAACCGACCGGGGCACCCCTTCGGGGTTCCCCGGACCCCTCCCAACCGACCGGGGCACCCCTTCGGGGTTCCCCGGACCCCTCCGGCCGGACCCTTCCGGCAGGACGAGCTTGGAGCGCGGCTCGCCCTTCCTGATCTTCTCGTGGAGCTGGAGGATGCCGTCCATCAGCATCTCGGGACGGGGCGGGCAGCCGGGCACGTACATGTCGACGGGCACGATCTGGTCGACGCCCTGGACGACCGCGTAGTTGTTGAACATGCCGCCCGAGGTGGCGCAGACGCCCATGGAGATGACCCACTTGGGCTCAGGCATCTGGTCGTAGATGGTGCGCAGCACCGGCGCCATCTTCTGCGACACCCGCCCGGCCACGATCATGAGGTCGGCCTGCCTGGGCGAGGCCCGGAACACCTCCATGCCGAACCGGGCCAGGTCGTAGCGGCCGGCGCCGGTGGCCATCATCTCGATGGCGCAGCAGGCCAGGCCGAAGGTGGCGGGCCACACCGAGTTCCGCCGGGCCCACTTCACCAGGTCCTCCAGGCGCGTGGTCAGGAACGACTGGTTGAGCGCCTCGAGGCCCATCTCAGGCCGCCTCCCCCGATTCCGGTTCCCCGGGCGGAGCGGCGGGCGGCTCCGGCCGGGGCCAGGTGGCGGCCCGGAGCACGGGGGTGACGATCCGCTCGCCCACCTTACGGGCCGGGCCCCAGTCGAGGGCGCCGGAAGAGAGGACATAGCAGTAGGCGACCACGATGGCCACCAGGAACAGACCCATCTCCACCAGCCCGAAGATCTCCAGGCGGCGGAAGATGACGGCCCAGGGATAGAGGAAGACGAGCTCGATGTCGAAGATGATGAACACCATCGCCACCAGGTAGAACTTGACCGGGAAGCGCTCGGCGGGCTCGTGCTCGGGGATGATGCCGCACTCGTAGGGAGCGAGCTTGGCGGACGTGGGCCGGCGGGGGGCCAGCAGCGACGAGGCGGCGAACGACGCGCCGGCGAAAACCGTGGCCAGCACGAGCATGACGAGAATCGGGAGGTACTCGGTCAGAGGCGCGCGAGGCTACCGCTCGCCGGGAGGGCTGGCGGAAACGCCCCTCGACTAGGGCTCGGGGCCGACGGCGACGAGGCGTTCGACCAGCTTGTAGGCGGCTTCGGCGGGCCCCAGCTCGTCAGGCCGGAGCATGTTCGACATGATCCGCAGAATCCACTCCATGAGGGTGCGCGACCGCATCCCGACCCGGGTCAGCTCCCGCATGACGACGGGGTTGCCGATGGCGCGTACGAAGGCCCGGGCCACCCGGAAGTAGAGGCCGTAGGCGTCGGCCAGCTGCGCCGGATACCGGGACAGGGCCAGTCCGTCGCCCGTCCGCAGAGCCTCGTCGAAGACCTCGGCGGCGAGACGGCCGGTCTCGTAGGCGTAGGCGATGCCCTCGCCGTTGAAGGGGTTGATCGCTCCGGCGGCGTCACCCACCACCAGCCACGTGGGCCCCGCCGACGGCTCCACCGAGTTGCCCATGGGGAGCCGGCCGCCGGTGGGGGCACAGGTGGCGGTCTCCGGCGACAGGCCCCAGTGGGCCGGGGCGGTGGCCACGAAGGCCTCCATGAGCCGGGAGGTGTTGATCGCCTTCCAGTCCCGGAACGTGGACAGGAGGCCGACCCCCACGTTCACGGTCCCGTCCCCCACGGGGAAGATCCAGCCGTAGCCGGGGAGGGCGTCGCCCTTGGCGTCGCGCAGGTCGAGGTGGCTCTCGATCCAGTCTTCGGCGTGGCCCGGGGAGCGGTAGTACCCCCGGATGGCCATCCCCAGGGGGTAGCGCCGGGCGCGGGCGGTTCCCAGGGCCCGTCCGAACCGGGAGTTGGCCCCGTCGGCCACCAGCAGGTAGCGGCCACGGACGTCCTCGATGGTGCCGGTGTCCTTGTGCCGCACCCGGGCCCCGACCACCAGCCCGCCCTCGACCACGGGAGCGGTGGCTTCCGTGGCCTGCCACAGCGTGGCACCGGCCTTGACGGCGGCGCCGGCCACCATCTCGTCGAGGTGACGGCGGGGGACGACGTAGCCGTAGGGCGGGAACTCCGGGTGGCGGGGCCACTCCAACTCGAGGGTGATCCCATGGGCCACCGAGCGCAGACCTCCGAACCGGTGGAACTCACCCAGCGGAGTGGCGAGCCCCATGTCGTGGAGCTGGCGTACCGCCCGGGGGGTGAGTCCGTCACCGCAGGTCTTGTCCCTGGGAAAGCGCGACTTCTCCACCACCAGGACGTCGTGGCCCGCCTCCGCCAGCCAGTAGGCAGCCGCCGCCCCGGAGGGGCCACCGCCCACCACCACCACGTCGAACCGTTCGGCCACGGTCAGCATTCTGGCTGACAGGGACCTTTTCGACCCCAACGGATGGGCCTCGTTACGGCTGGTGCGGGGCCGAGAACGGTAACGTGTGGGTGCGTTTCCTGGCCCCGCAGGCACGTTGGGCCACCAACACAGGAGGAGGCTGTCCTCCTGTAGAATCGGACTTTGTGCAAACGTTCACGAGGAGCCCAGTTCGGTGGATGCAGTCATCAACTACTTCTCCACAGAGCCAGGCCGGTTCTTCTTCTCGCTCTTCGTAACGGCGGTCGGTTTCCTCGTTTTCTTCCGGCTGTTGAAGCGGCCCAAGAGTGATCTCCCGCCGACCTGGGCCCAGAGCATGGCCGGGGCCATGGCCGTCTTCGCCATGTTCCTCATGGCCTACGGCGTGGTGCCCCACGAGTGGTTGACCTGGGCTGACTCCAAGCTGGGCCTGCGGGAAGACAAGATCCTCCTCGACACGTATGCCCTCGACATCTCCGGACGGGCGCTCCGGGACACCGTGGCCGCCGGCTTCTACATCGTCTTCCTCGGCCTGAACATCGTCGTGTGGAGCATGTGGCAGAAGCGGGGCATGGCCAAGCCCAAGACGTCCACCCCGGTCCCCGCCACCCCGTCGGGGACGTCGGCCTTCTCGCGACCTGTGACCAAGAAGGACTGACCGGTGGCCAAGACCGACGCCAATCCCCCGATGCCCGAGTTCGCCACCTCCTACCAGCTGCAGGAGGTGGACCCGGCGTGGCTCAACTCGGCGGTGAAGCCCAAGCAGTTCCTCCACATCGACCAGGCCGAGTGCATCCTGTGCGAGGGCTGCGTCGACATCTGCCCGTGGAAGTGCATCCACATGCTCTCGGTGAACGCCATCGAAGAGGCGGTCAACACCGAGCAACCGGGTGAGGATCCGGGCGACCACGTCTTCTTCGTGGTGGACGAGGACGTGTGCACCCGCTGCGCCCTGTGCGTGGACCGCTGCCCCACCGGGGTCATCATCCTGGGCAAGACCCAGGCGGGCCGATCGGCGGGTGATCCCCACCAGCGCGACAACAGGCACGGATACGCCTACGGAGTACGGTTCTAAGCCAATTCACTGGGAGGATTCGGGGTGGCGAACGGCAACGGGGACGGCCTGAAAGGCAGACTCGTCGAAGCCGGAGAAAAAATGAAGGGCTCCCAGGCGTGGAGCTCGATCTTCCGGCCCGGGTCGTTCTTCCGGAAGGGCTACACCGACAGCCCCCGGAACCGCTCCTACGTGATCATGAACTCGGTGCTCTACCACCTTCACCCGGTGAAGGTGAAGCGGCACGCGGTGAAGGTCTCCTACACGTTGTGCCTGGGTGGCCTGTCGTTCTTCCTCTTCATCCTGCTCACGGTCACCGGCATCTTCCTGATGTTCTTCTACCGGCCGACCGCGGCATCGGCCTGGAACGACATCTACCACCTGCAGACGGCGGTGACCTTCGGTCTCCTGGTGCGGAACATGCACCGATGGGCCGCGCACCTCATGGTGCTGGCCGTGTTCCTGCACATGGCCCGCGTCTTCTACCACGGGTCGTACAAGCCGCCCCGGGAGTTCAACTGGGTCATCGGCGTCATCCTGTTGATGCTGACCCTGCTGCTCTCGTTCACCGGCTACCTGCTGCCTTGGGACCAGCTCGCGCTCTGGGCGGTCACCGTCGGCACGAACATGATGGGTTACACGCCCGTCTTCGGGAACCAGGTGCGTTTCGTGCTCCTCGGTGGCTCGGAAATCTCAACAAATACGTTGTTGCGCTGGTACGTGCTGCACGTCTTGATGCTCCCGTTCGTGATCGTCATCTTCATGGCCATCCACTTCTGGCGGGTCCGCAAGGATGGCGGCATC
>DASYUT010000114.1 GCA_036000965.1 Actinomycetes bacterium | reverse complement strand
GCGCTCGTGCAGGCAGCGGGCTTATGTATAGGTGAACGATGTCCGGTCGAACGCGGTGCCAGGATCGGAGTGCGGGGACCGGGTCGTACACTGCGTGAGGCGCCGGGCGCTCTTGACCGGCCTCTCGAAGATTTTCCCGAGCCGGCGAGAGCTCAGACGAGAGGAGATCTTGCTGACGATGTCGGGGGATGGTCGCGGACGTGGGGTGCGGTGATGATGTCGCGGACACGGGCGAGGTCGAGTTTTGGTGTGCGGTCGGCGGTGAGCAGGCCGTTGCGTTCGTGCTCGACGTCGCTGAGCTGGGTGTAGCAGAAGCCGCTGACGATGGGGCTGTGGAGGAGCGCCGAGGTGAGCTCGCGCAGGCGACGGATGAAGTCCTCGTCGCTGTCGGCGACGGCGTAGTCGAAGCCGTCGACCGGCGTGTTGAGGAAGATGCCGCCGTACTCGGTCACCAGGATGGGCTGCCCGCCGTGCCTGTGGCCGTCCGCATACACCCGCCGGCCGTCGCCTGGGGAGGTGAGCAGCCGCTCCACCGAGCCGAAGCGAGCGGCCAGCGCCTCCGGCCCGCGGTAGTCGTGGACGGTGCAGAGGTCGGAGTGGGTGTGCTCCCAGCCGTCATTCGACAGCGCCGGACGCGTCGGGTCCAGCGACTTGGTGAGGAAGTACATCGCGCTGGCATGGTCGGCGTGGAACCGCCCCACCGGCGTGCGCTGGTCGGGTCCGAGGCTGCGGCAGCCGAAGCTCTCGTTGATGGGCACCCAGGCGATGAGGGATGGGTGGTTGTAGTCGCGGGCGATGACCTCTTGCCACTCGCGGGTGATGCGCTGCACGTAGCGAGGTGAGAACCGGTGGGCGTTGGCCATCTCGCCCCACACGAGGAAGCCGAGCCGGTCCGCCCAGTACAGCCACCGTGGGTCTTCGACCTTCTGGTGCTTGCGCGCGCCGTTGAAGCCCATCGCCATGGCCAGCTCGATGTCGCGGCGCAACGCCTCGTCGCTTGGCGCGGTCAGGAGCCCGTCAGGCCAGTAGCCCTGGTCCGCCACCAGCCGGAGGTAGACCGGCTTGCCGTTCAACAGCAGCCGGTCGCCCGCCACCTCGACCTTGCGCATGCCGACGTAGCTGGCGACGCGGTCCCGCACCTGCCCGGCGGCGTCGACGACCTCGACGGTCAGGTCGTACAGCGCGGGGTGTTCCGGCGCCCATAGGCGCAGCGGCTCCTCGCCCAGGCGGACCGTCAATTGCGCCTCGTCGGCCGCCGCGGCGACGGTGGCGGCGCCGGCGGGCTGGCCCTGGCTGGTGGCGACGATCCGGACGTGGGTGCCCGGCTCCCAGCCGGCCAGGTGCACGACCGCATGCAGCGCCGCGGCGTCGACGTCCGGCTCCAGACGAAGGTTGCTGACGTGGGTGCGGTCGACGACCTCCAGCCAGACGGTCTGCCAGATGCCGGTGGTGCGGCTGTAGAAGGTGTGGGAGGGGCGCTGGTGCCAGTCCTGCTTCCCGCGTGGGATGGTCGGGTCGCTTCCGGGGTCCTCGGCTCGGACCACCAGCACGTTGTCGGCGGGCGACAAGGCGTCGGTGATGTCCGCGCGGAACGGCGTGTGGCCGCCTTCGTGGGTGGCGACCAGCTGCCCGTTGAGCCACACCGCTGCCCGGTAGTCGACGGCGCCGAAGTGGAGCACGACCCGCTCCCGGTCCGAGCGCTGCGGCGCGGCGAAGGTGCGTGCGTACCAGGCGACGTCATGGAACGAGGGGTCGCCGATGCCGGATAGCGGTGACTGCGGGCAGAAGGGGACGAGGATGCTGTCGGGGCCGAGGGCGCGCAGGTGCTGCCACCCGCGCGCCCGGCCACTGTCGTTGTCGTCGAACGCGAAGGACCAGGTGCCGTTGAGGTTGCGCCAACGCCCGCGGCGCAGCTGCGGCCGCGGATACTCCGGGCGGGGAAGGCTCGCGCCCACGTCCACGAGCTACGCGGTCGGCGGGTACTGGGCGCCCTTCTTCTTGGCGGCGGCTTCGATATCCTTGTGCAGTCTGTCGAGGGTCGGCTGGACCGGCTCTCCCTTGACCATGATCCGCTGGATCGCTGCGTTCATCGCGTCCGAAGCATCGCTCCAGTAGGCAACGTTGGGGCGGTACCAGCCGTCCGTAAGGGCCTTCTGGATGGCTTCGAACGTCGTCTTCAGCTCCGCTGGCACCTGCGCGGCGGCGTCGTCCCGGACCGACGGCCAGCCGTTCTTCGCCACGAAGACCTCCTGGGCCTCCTTGGACATCAGGAAGTTGGCGAACTGGATGGCCGCCTCCTTCTGCTTCCCGCTCACCCCCTTGGGGATCCCCAGGACCTCCCCGCCGATCACGTGCGCGGCACGCGCGGGCCCGGCCCATCCCTCGTAGACGCTGAACTCCTCCAGGAGTCCCTGGTCGTTGAGCGAGCTGGAGGTGAACGGCCAGTTCTGCGCCAGCCAGGACGTCTGGCCCTGGAGGTAGTTCACCTCGGTGTCGAACTTCGCCTGCAGGCTCTCCTTGGCCAGCAGCTGCTGCTGCCAGAGCCGCTGCAGGGTCGTGAAGGCCCGCACCGACCCTTGATCGTTCAGGATCAACGGGTTCCCGCCGTAGGAGACGATCCATTCCGAGATGGTGACCGCCGCGGGGTCGCCCTGCGCCAGCGACAGCGTCACCTTGGGCGTCCCGCCGGCCGCCTGCTTGAGCTTCTGCGCCACCGAGGTGAGCTGGTCCACGGTGGTGGGCGGCTGGACGCCGGCCTGCTGGAACTTGCCGTTGTTGGTGTAGGCCACCCGGACGTTGGGCCGGTAGGGAAGGAAGTACTGCTTGCCGTCGAACTTCTCCGGGAGCAGTTCCTGCTTGACGCCGGCGGGGATCTGCACGGCGGAGAGGTCCTCCACCAGCTTCCGGTCCACCAGGATCCGGAGCGCCAGGTTGTCCTGCGCGAACAGGTCGATGGTGTGCTGGCCGGACTGCACCTCGACCTGGAGCTTCTGCGGCAGGTCCGCGGAGGTGACCTGGGTGAAATTGACCTTGGCGCCGGTCTGGGCCTCGAACTTGCCCAGGACCTCCCGGACGGCGGGCAGCTCCGCCTCGGCCAGCACGGTGCTGAACGTGATGGTGGTGCCGGACAGGGTCTTGCCCGCCGCGGGCTGACCGCCCTCCTCCTCGCCGCCGCCGCAGGCCGTAGCCACCAGGGCCAGGGTCGCGAGCAGCGCGAGCCACAGCAGGTGACGTCGCTTCATCGGTCCACCTCCATCTCGAACCAACACACGAGAGGAATGCCTCATCCTTTGACGGCCCCGGTCAACGCGCCGGGGCGGAGATGCCGCTGCAGGAAGTACACGACCAGCAGGATCGGTAGGGTGAGCACGGCCGCCACGGTCGCCATGGTCTGGGTGCTGCCCCGGTCGATCGCCTGGAAGACCTGCAGCGGCAGGGTGTTCTGGTTGGTGATCAGCAGGCGGGCGTACAGGAACTCGTTCCAGGAGTACAGCCACACGAACAGGGAGGCGACCGCGATCCCCCCCGCCGCGATCGGGAACACCACCCGCAGCAGGGTGGCCATCCGCGACGCGCCGTCGAGCTGCGCTGCCTCCTCGAGCTCGATCGGCACGGTCTCGAAGGTGCCCACAAGGATCCAGGCGATGAACGGCAGCGTCCCGATCAGGTGCGCCAGGATCAGACCGAGGTAGGTGTCGACCAGGCCCCATCCGGCGAACCGCGTCGCCACCGAGATGCCGATGGCGAACTCCGGGAACATCCGTGTCACCAGCAGCCCGATCACGATCGTGTACCGCAGGCTGGGCCGCAGGCGGGCGATCACGTAGGCGGCGGGCGCGGCGATGACGATCGCCAGCAGCGTGGTGATGCTGGCCACCGTGAGGCTCTTGACGAGCGGCGGAACCAGGTCGCCACCCTCGATGACGCGCTCCCACCACCTGAGGGTGAAGTCGGTGAAGAACAGCTTGGGGGTGTCGCCGAACAGGGCCGACCCGGGTGCAAACGACACCAGGAACACCAGGTACAGCGGGAACGCCACCAGCAGGACTGAGCCGATCACCCACAGCGGGAACACCACCTTCAGGGGGCGGTCCAGGGGGTCCCGCCTGCTGATCCGGGGCCGGGTGAGGGAGCCGGTGCTCATGACCGGATCTCCCCACGAGCGGCCACGAACCGCAGGTACAGGACGATGAACACCATGATCATCGCGAACAGGACGATGGATGCCGCCGCCGCGGTGTACTGGTCGCTGGTGGGCGGCAGGTACACCGTGCCGATGTAGGTGCCAAGGACGGGCTCCACCCGCCCGGACAGCACCAGGGCCAGCTCATAGATCCTGAAGGCGTCGATCGCCCGCAGGATGACGGCGATCGTGATGAAGGGGATCAGCAGGGGCAGGACGACCCGGCGGAACCGCTGCCACTTCGTGGCCCCGTCGACGTCGGCGGCCTCGTAGAGCTCCTCCGGGATGGACTGCAGGCCGGCCAGGAAGATCAGGATCATCACCGGCAGGACCTTCCACATGTCCGCCACGGCCACGGTCAGCAGGGTCCTCCACCCCCCGGCCACCGTCAGCCCGATCGGGCGGTAGTTCCAGTCGATACCCGGGAGCAGGCTCACCAGGTTGGCGAAGCCGGCAAGCAGGGAGTTGAGGTAGCCCGACCGGGCGAAGATGAGCAGCATCACCGCCCCGGAGACGATCGTGGGGACGCCGATGGGGATCAGCGTGACGGTGCGCACGAACCCCCGGCCCCGAAACGGCACGTTGAGGGCCAGGGCGACGGTGAGTCCCACACCGATCTCCAGGACCAGCGACAGCAGCGCCACGATCAGGGTGTTGACCACCGCGGTCCGGAACACCTCTGACCCGAACATCGCCCGATAGTTCTCCAACGACAACCCGCCCTCGGGAGCGGTGAAGGAGAGCCGGAAGGTGTCGATGATCGGGGCGACGGTGAGCACCAGCACGTAGGTCAGTAGCGGCAGGACCAGGGCGAGCTCGAAGCGATACCGACGAACCCACGTGGCAACGGGAGATTTCGCCGGGACACGAACCGTCTGCTCGAGAGTGGCCATCCTCCCGCCTCCTAGAGAGTCGAAGCCGGTCCAGCTCCAGCTGTGCTACCCTCTCTGCAACGTTGCAAGGCTTAGCAGACTGGCTGTTGATAGTCAAGAGCCCCAGGCCACGAGGGCGTGGGCAGGCCGACGGCGGTAGGGTGATCGGGCCAGTCGAGGAGGGTGCATGCCGGTCAGCCTCAAGGACGTCGCGAAGCTCGCAGGCGTGTCGGTGCGGACCGTCTCCAACGTCGTCAACGACTACCCCTACGTCACGGAGGCCACGCGCACGCGTGTGCAGCGGGCACTCGACGAGCTCAACTACCGGCCCAACCTCGCGGCTCGAAGCCTCCGCACGGGTCGCTCGGAGATCCTCGCCCTCGCGGTCCCAGCGATCGACGCGCCCTACTTCGGCGAGCTCGCCCGGCACATCGTCAAGGCCGCGGAGCGGCACTCCTACACGGTCCTCATCGAGCAGACCGACGGCATGCCGAAGCGCGAGAAGCGCCTGTTCGCCGACGGCGGCCCCCACCTGATCGACGGCCTCATCCTGAGCCCCGTCGCGCTGCGCCCCAAGGACCTGCGCGCACGTACAGACGAGACGCCGCTGGTCCTGCTCGGCGAGCAGGTCTACCACGGCCCCGCCGACCACGTCGCCATCGACAACGTCGCCGCCGCCCGTACGGCCACGGCGCACCTGCTCAAGCTCGGTCGGAGACGGATCGCGGCGATCGGCTGCCGGCAGACTCCCGACGCGGCAGCCGAGCACCTCCGCTACCGTGGCTACGCGGCGGCCCTCCAAGGCGTCGGCGCCGTCGTCGAACGCCGCCTGGTGGTGCCCACCCGGTCGCTTGACCGACGGGGCGGTGCCCGCGCCATGGAACGGCTGCTGGCCCACGAGACCCCCCCGGACGCGGTCTTCTGCTACAACGACGTGATGGCCCTTGGCGCCATTCGCACGCTGCTCGACCGCGGCTACCGCGTCCCCGGGGACGTCGCCGTGGTAGGGATCGACGACATCGAGGACGGGCGGTTCAGCACCCCGTCCCTGACGACGATCTCGCCCGACAAGGCACAGATCGCAAACCTCGTCGTAGACCTGCTGCTGTCGCGGATCAAGGAGGGCAACGCAGAGCCGCCGCGCGAGGTGCAGGCCGACTTCACGCTCGTGGTCCGCGAGAGCTCGGTCGGCAGGCCGCCCTCGGTTCACTCAGAGACAAAACGTGTCGGCCCGCCGGGTTGACCAACCGTATTGAGATAGCGGGTCTTGACGGCGGATGGGCTGGTTGTAACCTTCGGGTCTTATGTCGATGGTCATGGCTTCAGGCGCCGTCGGGGAGCTGGCTGGCCCGGCGGCGTTGCAGGGGCGCATCGCCCGCCTTGAGGACGAGAACGCCGCGTTGCGCGACGAGCAGCAGCGCCTGGAGGCCGAACGCGAGCGTGAAGGGCACGCAAACGCGTTCATGCAGCTCGCCGGTACTCGTGGAGGAGTCCGCCGAGGAGGTCGCGTCGGTGCACAGCGCCCCGGTCATCCCCGCCAGGGATGGTCGGCCGGGCGGGCGGCTCTGGCGGTTGCAGCATGAGCGCCCGGTGTGGACGGTGGCGGTTGTCATGCTGGACGTAGACCCGAAGGACCTGCGGCAGGTGGCTGCGGCCGACGAGCAGCAGCCAGTCCAGGCACTCAGGACGGAGGTCCGAACCCACCGCTCCGCGTAGGCGTTCGCCTTGGGCGCACGGACGGGTGTGAGGAGCACTTCGGCGCCCTCGGCGCGGAACACGTCGTCGAAGCTGCGGGGGAACTTCGCGTCGTGATCGCGGACAAGGAAACGCACCTGTCGGCCTTTCTCTCCCAGGACCAGCAGCAGGTTGCGTGCCTGCTGGGTGACCCAGCCGCCGGCGGGGTTGGCGGTCACCCCGACCAGGTGCACCCGCCTGGCCGGCGTTCCGCAGTTGGGATCGTCGCTGGTCGGCGGGTTGGCTGGTTGGGCAGGGGGAAGGGTGGTCGGCCCGGTGACGGGGCGTGTCACTAGGCCGTGATGTTCGTGCTGGTCAGCGGGTTGCGCTGGCCGGGGTGGCGTCCAGGACGCGGGGTGGCTCGGCCAGGTCGAGCGCGGCCAGGAGCCGGCGCTGGGCGCTGG
>DASYUT010000113.1 GCA_036000965.1 Actinomycetes bacterium | reverse complement strand
TCATTCAGTTGGTCATTCCACCTGGCGCTACTCGGCCCGTCAGGACCGCACTGGCTGCCTGGCCGACATGGCCGCCTGCGACCTGTACGTCGCATCCTCGCGCACCGCTACGGCTACGTCCCCGAGAGTGGAGGAATCGCCGGGCTCCTGCTGTGCCTTCTGCAGCAGCCACAGTGCCCCGAACGAAGTCTCAGCCTTCGTCGTAGCCAAGCCCGGGGCTTCGCTGGTGGCAAGATCAGCGTTCGCAACAGAGGTGCTGCTGCCCCCTCCAGAGTGTCCAACGCAGTCTGGACCGCTCGGACGCGGGCAGCACCCGGAAAACCTGTGGTGGATCCCGTGCGGGTCGCCGATGATTGCGGGCATGAGCAGCCCGAGCAGAAGAGCCGACATGTTCGTCGACCCCGAAAACGACCCACGGGAAGACGGGCCGACCCTGGGCGACGAGCGCGCCACGCTGGTTGAGTTCCTGCGCGACCAGCGCCTGACGCTGGAGCTGAAGTGCGCCGGCCTCGACGCCGCCGACCTGGCCCGTCGCTCCGTGGAGCCCTCCACGCTGTCGCTGCTGGGCTGGTGCGCCACATGGCCGAGGTCGAGCGCACCTGGTTCCGGCACAGGATGGCCGGCCAGGACGCGCCGCCGCACTTCTACTCCGACACCGACCCCGACGGAGACTTCGATGGCGCGGTGCCCGACCCCGGACGCGGCCACTGGCGGCCTTGAGCCGCTTCTATGTACTTCCTGCGCCCTCGCCATCAAATTGAGCCTGCCCTCGGCATCGCCGTCCGACACCTAACCAGACAGCCCTGCCGGTACTGAGCTCACCAGGCAGCTCAGGCCGCTGGACGAAGCCTGCCCCGCCTGGCCACTTCGGACACGACGGCTCCAGCGAGTGGCCGCGACCACCATCCTCCCGGTGGCCGTCTCTGTCATGGCCGCCGTCCTCTCCAAGGTCCTGACCGGGTAGCACGCCGATCCGCACCCGCTACGAAGGCCGGGAGCCCCACCGCTGATAGGCAGATGGAGTTGACAGCGGCAGTTGTGGGGATGTCTCCCCGGCGTGCTGGCCGACATGATCGCCCGGGGACCCGTGGTGCAGACAGGGCACCACTGCCCGGCTGCTCAAGACCCGGAGGCCAGGAAGTTGGTACACGGATCGGATCGCGGCCGAAGGCCGCCGGCAGCCACAGGCGTAAGCGCGGTGCTGCTCACCTGAAGCAGGAGTCTTCCCACCTCAAGCCGGGAGCCGGGCGCGTCCGCTGGGGTGGCCTCGTGCGGTCACGCGCGAGCTGCGAAGACGCTGGTTCGCATGGCGCTCACCCCCAACTCGCTGACCAGCATTTTCGTCGGTTGCTTTGGGCTCCGCCGAGTGGCGCGCGCAGCCGCACAGCGGTCGGAGAGCGCATCACAGCGTCCGTGGCTGAGCTGATCGCGCAGGTGGGCCTGCCGGACCCATGCATTGTCGAGTGGCACGGCGGCCGTGTCTGGGTGGCGTGGGCGTTGGTAGGCTGGCGGCGATCGGGCCGTAGGCAGGAGTTGCATGGAGCCAGGATCCGCATCCCGTCCGCGTGTTCCCGAGCGCAACGGGACCAGCCTGGGCAGGGCCGGGGTCGTCTGGGCGCGTCGACGCCGGCGGCCAGCGGGGGAGCCGCCGCCGCTGCCGCGCCGGATCGGCACGACCGGCTGGTGGTGGCTCGGGCTCGGCACCCTCGCGATCCTGGTGTGGGCGATCGCGATCACTCGAGGCGGCGGGGCGCTCCTTCCCGTCGACCAGCGTGTACTTGAGGCGCTTGCTCACCTGCGCACGCCGGCCCTCACCAGGGTGATGCTTGCGGTCGCTGCCCTCGGGTCTGGCTCTGGCTGGGTGTTCGTCGTGCTGGGATGGGCGACCATTGTCGTACTGCTGGCCACTCGCCGGTTCCGGCGGCTGCTGGTGTTTCTCGGCGTGGCCTTCCTCGTTCAGGCGCTGGCCTTCTACATCGCCAACGGCATCCCTGAGGTAGCTTCCCCGCTCCGGCCGGCCGGGGTTGCGATGCCGGGTCCGGTCGGCGAGTCGGCCTCTCCGCTGCTGCCGGTCGCGACGCTGACGGCCCGGCTGGTCAGCATCTTGTACGCCCTCGTCCCCCAGGGTCGGACACGGCAGGTGGGCAAGGGTGTGGTCGCCGGGATCATTGCGGTGGTCGCCCTGGCCCGCATCTACCTGGCGGTCGACACACCGACCGGCGTTCTCGTCGCGAGCATCGTCGGCGTCACGATCCCGCTCGTTGCGTTCCGGCTGCTCTGCCCGGACGAGGTGTTTCCCGTGACCTACCGCCGGGGTCGCACCGCCCACCTTGACGTCGGGGGACGCCGCGGCGAGGCGATCCGCCGCGCCCTCCAAGACCAGCTCGGCGTCATCGTCGACGACGTCCAGCCCTTCGGCCTGGAGGGATCGGCCGGCTCGACTCCGCTGCGCATCAAGGTCAAAGGCGACGAGGACGCATGGCTGTTCGCCAAGCTGTATGCCAAAAGTCACCTGCGGGCCGACCGCTCCTACAAGCTCGGCCGTACGCTGCTGTACGGTCGGCTCGAGGACGAGAAGCCGTTCAACACCGTGCGGCGGTTCGTGCAGCAGGAGGACTACGCGCTCGCGCTGATGCAGCGCGCCGGCCTGCCCAGCCCCGAGCCCTACGGCGTCGTCGAGCTCAGCCCAGAGCGCGAGTACCTGGTGGTCACCGAGTTCCTCGACGGCGCCGCCGAGCTCGGCCAGGCGGAGGTGGACGACGCGATCATCGACCAGGGCCTTGCGATCGTCCGGAAGCTCTGGGAGGCGGGCCTTGCCCACCGCGACATCAAGCCGGCCAACCTGCTGGTGCGCGACGGTCAGCTGTATCTGATTGACGTGTTCTTCACCGAGGTGCGCCCAAGCCCCTGGCGCCAGGGGGTCGACCTGGCCAACATGCTGCTGGTCCTTGCCCTGCGCTCGAGCCCCGACCGGGTCTACCAGCGGGCCCTTGGCCAGTTCAGCGTCGAGGAAGTCAGCGAGGGGTTCGCGGCCACCCGCGGCCTGACCATGCCCTCGCAGCTTCGCCAGATGATGCGCGCCCAGGGCCGGGACCTGCACGCCGAGTTCCTGACGCTCCTGCCCGAGCCACCCAGGCCCATCGCCATCCAGCGCTTCAGCCCGCGGCGCCTTGGCCTCACCCTTGCGGTGCTGGCCGGGGCGCTTGCTGCCGTCGTCATGGTGGCGAACAATCTCCAAGGACTCGGGTTGATCCCAGGCTAGCTGGACAGGAAGCAGGCGTCCTACAGCGCATCACTTCACCTCGTACGGTCGGCGGCGAGCTGCGAAGATGCAGGTTCGCAGGGCGCTGACCCCCAACGCGGGCTCGGGTCGGGAACTCGGGGATGGGCGCTCGACCTACGCCGGGTCGTGCTGCGCCCCGGGCGCGTGGCCCGGACGCGGAGGGCCGTGGAGCCCGGCGGCTCGAAGCGAGCGCGGCAGCTTTGCCAACGCGTCTCGCAGCGTCTCGAGCGTGACCCGGTCGAGGGCGAGGAAGTCGGCGGGAGGCTCGTGGAGCCGCTTGAACAGCTCGGCTTTGGTCCTCGCCCCAGCAGGCGTGAGCACCACGGTTTTCACCCGCCGGTCGGTCGGCAGCGTGCGGCGCTCGACCAGGCCCCGCTTCTCCAGGCGGTCGACCACCCAGGTCACGTTGGACGCGTCGCACCCCCACGTCTGCGCCAACGCCCCCATGGGACGAGGGTCATCGGCGTCCAAGACGAGGAGCGCCCGCAGGTCCCCTGGGGTGAGGCCGAACTTCTGGAGGATCCGGAAGAAGCGGTTGCGCTCGCAGATGGCCAGATCGAGGACCGCCTCCCACGCCTCGGCCGCAATCGCCACCCTGCTCCGAGCCTGGTCGTTGTCGCTCACGGCCCGATCATAGCCGCCTCGCAGCGATGTTTCGAGTAGTTAGACAATGAAAGAGCTGGATACTTGACATACCTGAACCATCGGTGGAGCATCCACGGCATGACCGAAGCCGCCATCGTCGTGGAAGGCCTCACCAAGCGGTTCGGACCTGTCGTGGCCCTAGACGGCATCGAGTTCCAGGTGCCCACCCGAACGGTGTTCGGGCTGTTGGGCCCCAACGGCGCTGGCAAGACCACCGCGATCCGCATCCTCACCACCATCCTTCGCCCCGACGGTGGGCGAGCCGAGATCCTCGGCTTCGACGTGGTCCGCGACGCCGACGAGGTCCGCTACCGGATCGGGCTCGCCGGCCAGTACGCGGCGGTCGACCCCAACCTGACCGGCAGGGAGAATCTGCGGCTGGTCGGGCGCCTCGCGCAACTCCTGCGTGCCGACGCCCACGCGCGTGCCGACGAGCTGCTGGAGCGCTTCGACCTCACCGGCGCAGCCGACCGGCCCGTGCGGACCTACTCCGGCGGGATGCGGCGTCGCCTCGATGTGGCTGCCGCGCTGGTGCAGCGCCCGCTGGTGGTCTTCCTCGACGAGCCCACCACCGGGCTCGACCTCCCCAGCCGCAACGCGCTGTGGGCGATGATCCGCGAGCTGGTCGCCGAGGGCACCACGGTGCTGCTCACCACCCAGTACCTGGAGGAGGCCGACCGCTTGGCCGACCGTATCGCCGTCGTCGACGGCGGACGGGTGATCGCCAATGACACCCCGGCCGCGCTCAAGGCCCAGCTGGGCAGTACCGTGATCGAGCTGGGGATGGCCGACGCGACCCGCGCCGCGCGCGCCGAGGACCTGCTTGCCAGGACGCTCGCCATCCATCCCGAGCGGGACGGCGCGACCCTGCGCCTGACCTCCGACAACGGCGCGCGCGTGCTGATCGACGTGCTCCGGTTCCTCGACGACCAAGACCTCACGCCGGCGACGCTCACCGTGCGCGAGCCGAGCCTCGACGACGTCTTCCTTGCCCTCACCGGTCATCGTGCCCAGGATGCCGCCGCTGCTGCCCAAGCTGGCGCCCCGCCCTCCGGGAGCGCCGCATGACCACAGCAGCCACCACCGTGGCCACCGCCGAGGTCCGTCGCGCCAGCAAGGCGCTCCGCCCCGTGCGGGATGCGCTCGCGATCGCCGGCCGGAACCTGATCGCCTACCGCCGCGTGCCGCAGCTGCTGGTGTTCTCCACCATCCAGCCGGTGATCTTCGTCCTGCTGTTCCGCTACGTGTTCGGCGGTGCGGTCAGATCGCTCCCTGGGGTTCCCTACGTCGACTACCTGATGCCTGGCATCTTCGTCCAGACCACCGTGTTCGGCGCCATCGGCACGGCCGTCGGCCTGGCAACCGACCTCAAGAGCGGGTTGCTCGAGCGGTTCCGGTCGCTTCCCATGGCCCGGTCCGCCGTCCTGGTCGGTCGGACCGTCGCTGATCTCGCCCGCAACGTCTTCGTCGCGGCGCTCATGGCCGCGGTGGGCTTCGCCGTCGGGTTCCGCGTGCACACCAGCGCGACGGCGTTCCTGGTCGGCATGCTGCTGGTGCTCTGGTTCGGCTACGTGCTGTCGTGGGTCTTCGCCACCGTCGGGCTGGCGGTCGGCGACCCCGAGACGGCCCAGGCCGCCGCCTTTCCCGTAATGGCGCCGCTGGTATTCGCCTCCTCGGCGTTCGTCCCGGTCAGCTCCATGCCCGGCTGGCTGCAGCCGTTCGCCGAGCACCAGCCGGTCTCGGTCACCGCCTCCGCCGTCCGGGCGCTGGTGCTCGGCGGTGACGTGCTCGGCGTGTCGACCACCTCCTACGTGCTGCAGTCCCTCGCCTGGGGCGTCGGCATCCTGCTCGTATTCGCCCCGATCGCCGTCTGGCGCTACCGCCGAGCCGTGTAGCCGGCGCGGCCGCCGGCGCCCCGCTCCACGTGGCTTCGAGTCCTCCTCAGAGTCGCAGGTCGACGCCAGTGTCAAAGCAATGCTCTTCGTCGACCCGCCAGGGTCGACCCGCCCCGCTTCGCTACGTGCGAGACCGGGCCGGCACTCCAAGTGGCGAGAGCTGGGCCGATGACCCGTTGCTAGCCTGGACACCAAGGTTTGATGAGCAGGTGTCCTCCTGGCTGGCTGACCTGCCAACGGTCACGGCCGTCGACGCTGAAGGTAGAGCATGACCTCCATCAGTACGTCCAGGCTCCGAGCGTGTGCTCGTCGATGCTGTCGCGCAGCACGAGCTGGCCGTGCCGGGCGGGGACGTCGAACACGAGCCAGCCGGATGCTCGCTCGCCCGCGTTGAGCATCACAAGGTCCAGGGTCGGGTCGAACGTGGCCAGGCCGGTGCCTGCGTCCCCGTCGTAGAGGTGGCCGCCCACCAGCGCGTAGAGGTCGCCCCAGGGCGTGAGCTGGTCGTCGGCGAGTGCGCGCACCTCCACGAAGGCGCCCATGTAGAGGCCGTGCAGGGGTTGGTCGACCTGGTCCCCGGTGGAGAACTTCAGCCGGGTGACGGTGACCTCAAGCTGGGTGTCACTGGATCCGTCGTCGAGGGTCAGTTTGTCGCCGATCCTGCCGGCGGCGACCTTGGGTTGGGTCGTCGGCGGTTCGGTGGCCGGCGGTTCGGTGGCCGGCGGTGCGGTCACCTCCGAGAACTGGTCGGCCCCGGCCGTGCCGCTGGCGGTCGCGGCGGGCCGGCCCGTCGGCTCCTCGTGCTGCGTCACGCCCACGAGCAGCGCGGCAAGCCCGACCCAGACGAGCAGGCCGATGGTGGAGAGGGCGACCGCCCCGGTGACGAGGCCGCGACCCACGGCGCCGCCGGGCGCGTGCCGGATCCGTTGCGCGGCCACCGCGGCGAGCACGAGCGCCACGATGGCAGGAAGGACAGGGACCAGGAGTGACACGACCGCCAGCACCAGGGCGGCAACGGCCAGTCCCTCGGTAGGGGGTGCCGCCCGCAGGGTGCGGTGGCGGTCCCGGCCAGAGCGGCCCGCCAGCGCCCGGCGGGAGGGGTTGGGTGGCCTGCTCCGCTGGCGGGCCCGTGCCGGGCGGAGCCCACCTGGGCTCCTCGCCCTCGGTCATGGCGCCTCCGCGCTCCCGGGTCCCGAAGGCA
>DASYUT010000112.1 GCA_036000965.1 Actinomycetes bacterium | reverse complement strand
TGACGCGCACCGGCTTGTCATCTCGCGTGTAGCCGGTTCGGAAGTGTTCGGCAACTGGGGTGCCTGCTGCGAGTGAGAGCCGCCGGCTCTCGCTGGGAGTGGGCATACGAGTAATGATTTCGTCAATGTCGTAGGTCTGTTCGTAGCCGGCTTCCTTGAGGATGTCTTCACGTGTGGTGTCTCGTTGCTCCGCTAGTTCTGTTCCTCGTACAATTCGCTCATCGAAATAGTCGTCAGAGATGATTGCTGGCTCGTTGTCGATGTAACGCACTCGGCGCCGGACAACGCATAGATCTTTGTCAGGGTCAAGGCCGAGCTTTGCTGCGATCGTAGCCGGTGGGTAGATCGTCTCGACTGTGAGTTCTTGTCGAGTCGGATCATGACCCTGCTTCTCGATGTCTGCTTCCCATGCGTCCGATGACATGAGTCCGGTGTTCTCCGGTAATTCAAACTCTGATAGTCGCCAGTACAGGCGGTTGCGGCTACGTACGATGCGTCCTCGTCGCGGCCGTACGGCGACGAGGCCTTCTTGCTCAAGAATCTGTAGTGCCCCTCGGGCGGTTTGTCGGCTGACGCCGTGTTGGCGTGCCAGTTCGGGTTCGGATGGCAGTAGTGCACCAGGGCCTAGGGTTCCGTTCTCGATCTGCTGGCGTAGCTCGTTGGCGATCCTGCGCGTGATGGGTTCCTCGGTCATATGGCCTCGTCACATGCTCTTGAAGGTCAAGCTTGACAGACAAGCTTGTCTACTCTACGTTAACAGTGTAGTTCCCCGGAGGGGGAGTCGCTAGACGAGAGGAGGCACCAGGCCACCTCCACAACTGCATAGCGGGCGCGCGGGCGCGGCACCACTGACCAGACCACCACGACGACACCGCACCTTCCCAACTCCACAGCGAGCAGGCGGCACCCATCCCGACGGAGGGCGGGCAAGGGGTCAGCAAGGCGAGCCGAGCGCGCGCGGACCGAGACCGCCACCACCCAGCCTCCCATGCGGGGCTGGTGACGCATGCCTAAAAGGAGGCACCGATGGGCTGGCTGAGCAGCCTGCTGGGCTGCGGCGGCGACGCCGCCGACTGGAACAGCGGCTATGACGACGGCTACAGCGACGGGATCACCGGCAACGACTACGGCGCCCCGGCCACCCAGAACCCGCAGGGCTGGGGCGGCTACGCCTGGGGCTACGGCGAAGGCCAGCAGGCCAACCGCTGGTAGGACCCCCAAGGAGGGAAAAGCAATGCGACTGGTCATCGACACCACCGGCATGAGCTTCACGGTCGGCTCCGACTTCGAGCCGGTGCTGGACTTCGAGTCCAAGCAGCCCAAGCGGGACCGGGACACCGGCCTGCCGCTGGCCCAGGTCCAGCTGATCTGCTTCTACACCGACCAGGCCGGCCGGCCCCGGTCGGAGATCGTCACCGTCAAGCTGACCGACCCCCGCCCGGTCCCGCCCGGGACCCCGGTGCGGGTGGTCGAGCTGGTCGCCAACCCGTGGGCCAACAACGGCCGCAGCGGGGTGGCGTTCCGCGCGGGCGCGGTCGAGCCGATCGCCGACCGCAAGGCGAGCTGACCCCATCCCCAGGACCTGTGGGGGGCCGTGGCGTCGTGACCGCCCGGCCCCCTATCCCGTGCACGACAAGGAGTGAGTTGATGGACCGGATCATCCTGCGGGTCTGCCAGCGCTGCGGGCGCCATTGGGAAGGACCCGAGCCGAGCTGCTGTGGCCTGCCGCCGATCACCTTCGAGCAGTCGTATGAGGACGTCACCCGAGCCCAGGCATGGGTGTACCTGCTCGGTCTGCTCGGCTTGACGGACCCGGCGTGACCCGCCGGGCAACTGAGTGGGGGCCGTGGCGTCGTGAGCGCCCGGCCCCCTGTCGCATCCCCGAAGGAGTCCCGAAGATGCAGTGGCATCCTACCGATCCCGCCCGCACCTACCGGGCCGGCCCACCGATGTGGGAGCACGCCCCGGTCACCACCCGCCCCGTCCCCCGGGTCCGCACCGGCACGCTGGTGTGGCTCACCGTGGTCCGGCCGGCGTGGGCGTACCGGGTCGAGCTGGCCGCCGTCGCCCTGCTCGCCGTCCTGTACGTGGGGCTCTCGCCCCGGGTGGGCGGGCACCGCCAGGCCGGCGCGCTCATCCTGGCCGGCGCCCTGGCCCTGGTGCTCATCCCGCCGGTCCGGTGCCGGCTCGCCGGGGTGCTGCACCGCTCGCACCTGCGGCGGCGCTGGACGCTGGCGTGCCGCCACGCCGAGCTGGCCACCCCAAACGACCGCGTCCCCAGGGTCGCGCGGGCCAGGGTGGTCCCCGCCGGGGACCTGCTCTCGGTGCGCATGCCCGCCGGGCAGGCCGTGGAGGCGTTGGAGAAGGCCGCCGAGCCGGTCGCCGGGTTCCTGGAAGCCCGCGAGCTGCGCGTCACCCGCGAGCCCGCGAACGCCCGCTACGCCCGCGTCGTGGTGGTGCGCCGCGACCCCCTGGCCGACCTGCCTGGGCTGGCGTGGCCGCATCTGGCCGCGCCGTGGCTGTCGCTGTGGGCGCCGGTCCCGGTCGGCGTCGACGAGGACGGGGGGCCGGTGCTGGTCTCGCTGATCGAGCACAACGTGCTCATCGGCGGCGAGCCGGGCTCGGGCAAGAGCGTGGGCCAGTCGATGCTGACCGCCACCGCGGCGCTGGACCCGCTGTGCGAGCTGACCCTGCTGGACGGCAAGTACGTCGAGCTGGCCCCCTGGGTCGGCTGTGCCGCGCGCACCGTCGGCCCCAGCCAAGACGAGGCCATCGACGTGCTCCGCGACCTGGTGACCGAGATGGACGCGCGCTACCTGGCGCTGGTCGCCAACCGGCAGCGGAAGATCCGCCGCGCCGATGGCTGGCCGCTCAAGGTCGTCGTCTGCGACGAGCTGGCGTTCTACCTCAACAGTGGCAACCGGACCGGCGACAAGGAGGCCGGCAACCTGTTCCGCGACCTCGTCTCCCGGGGCCGGGCCGCCGGGGTGATCGTCCTGGCGGCCACGCAGAAGCCGTCCGGCGACACCATCCCGACCTACCTGCGGGACCTGTTCGCGTTCCGCTGGGCGTTCCGCTGCACCACCCCGCAGATGAGTGACACCATCCTCGGGCAAGGCTGGTCGACCGCCGGGTTCACCGCCGCCTCGATCGACGCGGCTCACCGGGGCATCGGGTTCCTGCTCCACGAGGGCGGCAGCCCGGTCCGCCTGCGCACCTGCTACCTGACCGATGACGACCTGGGCCAGCTCGCCCGCCGGGCCGAGCTGCTGCGCACCGCCCACGCCGACACGGCCATGCTCCCGCCACCCGGTGCGCGGGGTGTGGGGGAGGGGGCGGCGTGAAGCTGATCCGCGACCAGGTGCCCGCGATCATGGCCGCGACCGGCCAGCGGTGCGCCTACCACCTGGCCGTCCCGGACGAGTACGCCGCCTGGCTGCGCGCCAAGCTCCTCGAGGAAGCCCACGAGGCGGCCACGGCGGCTACCGGCGCCGAGCTGCTCGAGGAGCTGGGCGACGTGCTCCAAGTGCTGTACGCGCTGGCGGTCCAGGCCGGCTACGGCGCGGCCGAGGTCGAGTGCGCCCGCGCCCGCAAGGCGGTCGTGCGGGGCGGCTTCGCCCGAGGAGTCGTCTGGCACGGCCCTGCGCTGTCGGAGGCCGGCCCGTGATCGCCGCCGCGCTGGCCGCCGCGCTGGGGCTGTGGCTGGCCGGCAACCGCATGCGGGCCGGCTGGCTGCTGGCCGCGCTCGCCTATGGGCTGTGGCTGGCCGCCGCGCTCGCCACCGGCCAACCCGGCACCGCGGTGGCAGTGCTGGCCTGCGGCGCGGTCTGCGTGCGCAACGCCCGCGCTGGCCGGCGTCGCCGGGCTCGCCGTCCGCGGCGCCGCCGTCAGGTGGCGGGCTGGCCGGCACCACGAGGAGGGCCACGATGGCCGACCTGACCACCCCAGACACGACCTCGACCGAGGGCATCCAGGTCGAGCTGACCCCCAACGGCCTGTGGATCGAGCGGGCCTCGCCAGCCACGGCCGGCTGGGACACCTACTTCATCCCCGCCGCCGAGCTGCACCGCCAGCTCGACGAGCACGACCGCTGAATCCATCTACTACCCCGAGGGGAGCTGGCGCCCTGGCCGGCTCCCCTCTTCGCGTCCACCGGAGGGAGGTCGACCGTGGCCCCACCGTCCTTCGCCGCCGTCGACCACCTGGCGGCCACCACCGACCCGGCGACGTTCACCCCGGGCTTCTGCGTCCGGCCGGTCCGCCTGGCCGGCACCATCGAGCACGTCGACCGGCGCACCGGCGAGGCCCGCCAGGCGTACTCCACCGACGAGGAGCCGGGCGGGGTGCTCCTCAAGGCCTGTGGGAACCGGCGCGCGAGCCGCTGCCCGGCGTGCGCCAAGACCTACGCCGGCGACGCCCGCCAGCTCATCACCGCGGGCCTGCGCGGCGGCAAGGGCATCCCCGAGACCGTGACCAGGCATCCGCGGCTGTTCGCCACCTTCACCGCGCCCGGCTTCGGCCCGGTCCATACCCGCCGGAGCCAGCACGGCAACCCGCTGCCCTGCCACCCGCGCGACCCCAACAAGCGCTGCCCGCACGGCCGCCGGGAGGCGTGCTGGCACCGCCACCCCGAGACCGAGACGCGCACCCTGGGGCAGCCGCTGTGCGCCGACTGTTTTGACTACCAGGGGCTGGCGCTGTGGAACGCGGTCGCGCCCGAGCTGTGGCGGCGCACCATGGGTGTCTACGTCTACCGCGCGCTCGCGCACCTGCTCGGCTGGCCCGAGGCCGAGGTCAGACGTACCGTGCGGGTGCGCTACACCAAGGTTGCCGAGTACCAGGCCCGCGGCGCGGTCCACTTCCACGCCGTCATCCGCCTCGACGCCACCCCACCCGCCGACGACCCGGAGCGGGTCACGCCGCCGCCGGTGCCGTTCACCGCCAAGCTGCTGGCCGCCGCGGTCCGGCTGGCGGCGCTCGGCTGCGGGGACTTTCACCCGGCCGCCGTGCCCTACCCGCCGGTGGCGGAGGGGCCGGCCCGGCTCGCCGGCTGGGGGACCCAGCTCGACGTGCGCGCCATCACCGGCGGCGACCCCGGGGACCTGTCGGCCGAGGCGGTCGCCAACTACCTCGCCAAGTACGCCACCAAGGCCACCGAGGCGTTCGCCGGCCTGGACCGCCGCATCCGCAAGGCCGAGGAGCTGGACCACCTCAGGGTCGGCGCGCACCTGGCCCGGCTGGTCCGCACCTGCTGGGACCTCGGCGCCCATCCCGCCCTGGCGGGCCTGCGGCTGCGGCAGTGGGCGCACGCGCTGGGGTTCCGGGGCCACTGGTCGACCAAGAGCCGCCGCTACTCCACCACGTTCACCGCGCTGCGCCGCGCCCGGGCCGCCTGGGCGGTCCGCCGGCGCCTGCGGGGTGGCGAACCCCTGGACGTCTGGGGCCGGCGTGCTGCCGACCAGGACGCCGCCGTGGTGCTTGGCACCTGGACCTACAAGGGCTCGGGCTACTCGACCATCGGGGACGCCTGGCTGGCCGAAGCTGCCGCCGCGCGTGCCCGTGACCACGAATCGACCGCCCGCGCTCGGCGGGCTGCTGCCTGAGAGAGGGGGTGCCGCCGCGATGGCCCACATCGACCGCCGCAACCGCAACGGCACCACCCGCTACGTCGCCCGCTACATCGACCCCACCGGTCGGGAGCGCTCCAAGAGCTTTACCCGCCGCAAGGACGCCGAGGCGTTCCTCACCGAGCAGGAGGCCGCCAAGCTCAAAGGCGCCTGGGTCGACCCCAGGCACGGCCGGACGCTGTTCGCCGACTGGCATGCCGAATGGTGGGGGAGCGTGGTTAACCTGCGCCCCAAGACTCGCATTCGGGATGAGATGGCGTTCCGCGTCTACGTGCTCCCGCGCTTCGGGGCGATGCCGCTGGACGCGATCAGCCAACGCGAGGTCCGCGCCTGGGTCGCCTGGCTGACCGGCCGGCGCCTGGCCCCGGCCACGGTGCAGAAGGCGTACCAGCTCTTCGCCAAGGTCATGACGGCCGCCGTCGACAGCGGCATGCTGACGCAGACGCCCTGCCGGGGCGTGGCCCTGCCGAGGGTCGAGCGCGAGGAGATGCGGTTCCTCAACCCGGCTGAGGTCGCTTGTATCGCAGACGCGATCCGTCCTGGCTACCGCGCCCTGGTCCTTGTCGGCGCTTACGGAGGCCTGCGCATCGGGGAGCTGGCCGGCCTGCGCCGCAGTCGCGTCGACCTCGTGCGCGGCACGGTCGACGTGGCCGAGATCCTGGTTGAGCTTGAGGGCAGGTTGCTGTTCGGGCTGCCCAAGACGCGCGCGAGCCGCCGCAAGGTTGGCTTGCCGCAACGGGTTGTCAACGAGCTGGCGATCCACCTGCGAGCACCGGGCCGGCCGACTGATCCGGTGTTCAGGGCGCCGAGCGGGGGACCGCTGCGCGTGACCGGGTTCCGCGCTCGCATCTGGCGCCCGGCGACGATCGCGGCTGGCCTGGATGGGCTCCGCATCCACGACCTTCGCCACACGGCAGTTGCCCTGTGGATCGCTGCCGGCGCCTCCCCCAAGGAGGTCGCCGTCCGGGCCGGGCACACCTCGACCGCGTTCGTGCTCGACCGCTACGGCCACCTGTTCCCCGAGTCGGACGCTGCCCTGCGCGACCGCCTGGACGAGCTGTTCGTCTCCTAGACGGAACAACGACGGAACACGACCGGCCCCAGGCGCGAGCAGGGCGCCGGAACCGTCTGGCTCCGTGCGCCCTGACCTGCGGGTTTGCCTCGGTGGAGGTGAGGGGATTTGAACCCCTGGCTTCCTCCGTGCGAGGGAGGCGCTCTGCCGGGCTGAGCTACACCCCCGTGGCAAGCGCCAGGATGGTACCAGACCGTGCCGGCTCGCTCCGGGTGATTCGGTCCCCGGCGGTGGGCCCGGGCAGGCGGTCGGAGTCGGGGGGCCGGCGCGCGCTAGCCGGGCAGACGGCCCTGGACGACGGCGACTCCAAGGATGGTAACCCGGCGACTCCAAGGATGGTAACCCGGCCCTCCACCAGGTCGATGCCCGAATTCTTCAATACTTACGTTGACAAAAGAGCGAGGGCGGGCGCACCATGCGCCCCAGCGAAGCTGACCAACGGAGGTTCGCGATGCCCGCATCTCCAACCGGCCGCCTGGCCGGCACGACCGCTCTGGTCACGGGCGCATCCCAGGGGCTCGGGCGTGCCATCGCGCTCGCGTTCGCCCGCGAGGGAGCCGACCTGCTGCTCGTCGCCCGCCGCTCCGAGCCGCTCGAAGCGGTCCGGGCCGAGGTCGAGGCGCTCGGCGCCCAGGCGGTGGCCGTCCCGGCCGACGTCGGCGTCCCAGCCGACGTCGAGCGGGTAGCCGCGACCGCCCTGGCGACGTTCGGGCGGGTCGACGTGCTCGTCAACAACGCATCCGAGCTTGGCCCGACGCCGATGCCCTACCTGATCGACACCGACCCGGCCGCGCTCGACCGCGTCCTCGCCGTCAACGTGACCGGGCCGTTCCTGCTCACCCGGGCCCTGCTCGGACCGATGCTGGCCGCCGGGTGGGGGAGCGTGGTCAACGTCTCCAGCGACGCCGGCGTGGTCGGCTACGCGGGCTGGGGCGCCTACGGGCTCTCCAAGGCCGCCCTCGACCAGCTCACCCGCATCTGGGCCAGCGAGCTGGACGGCACCGGCGTCCGGGTCAACTCGGTCGACCCCGGGGACATGGCTACCGACATGCACGCGGCCGCCCTGCCCGACGACGATCCAGCCGACCTGGCCCGGCCCGAGGACCGTACCGAGGTCTTCGTCCACCTGGCGAGCTCCGAGTCGGCGACGGTGAACGGCGAGCGGCTCGAGGCAGCCTCGTTCGTCCCCACCGCCGGGGCGCGGTGACGGGGTGAGCGACCGGGTCCCGGCCGGACCGGAGGAGCGACACGGCCCGGCCCGGGCCGCGGCGGGCGGGATGCAGGGGTAGATCGTGCGGAGCGACGTCAGGTTCACCCTTCCGCCGGAGCTGGAGGCTCCGGCGCCCCCGGAGGCGCGCGGGCTGCGTCGCGACCGGGTCCGCCTGCTCGTGGTCGACCGGGCGACCGGGGCGGTCGGGCACCACCGGTTCGACGAGCTGCCGTGGCTGCTCGACCCGGGCGACCTGCTGGTGGTGAACGACTCCCGGACCCTGCCCGCGAGCCTGCTCGGCCGCACCCGGTCCGGGACCCCGGTCGAGGTCCGTCTCGCCGCGCGGGACGGGGACCGCTGGGCCGCGCTCCCGCTGGGGGTGCCGGCCGACGGCAGCGATCCGGCGCTGGTGGCGACCGACGCGCGGCCGTTCCTGCCGCCCCTGGCAGCCGGCGAGCGGCTCCGGTTCGGCCCCCGTCTCGCAGCCACCGTCCTCGGTCGCCACGAGGAGGCGCGGCCGCTGGTCTGGCTTCGCTTCGACGCGAGCGGCCCGGCGCTGCTGGACGCCCTGCACCGGGCCGGCCGACCCGTCCGCTACGCCTACGTGCCCCAGCCCTGGGGCCTCCACCACTACCAGACGCTGTTCGCGGCCGCCCCCGGGTCGGTCGAGATGGCCAGCGCGGCACGGCCGTTCACCGTGCAGACCCTGCAGGACCTGCGCCGCCGGGGCATCGGGCTGGTCTCGGTCAGCCTGCACGCCGGGCTGTCCACCTACGGCGACCGGGCCGTCGACCGCGACTTCGTACCGGCCGAGCAGTACCGGGTGCCGCCGTCCGCCGCGCGGGCGGTCAACCGCTGCCGTGCCCTGGACGGCCGGGTGATGGCAGTCGGCACCACCGTGGTCCGGGCCCTTGAGACGGCCGCCTTCGACGGGGAGGTGGCCGCCTCCTCCGGGGTGACCCGGCTGCGGATCACCCCCGGGCGCCGCCTCGAGGTCGTCGACGGCCTGCTGACCGGGTTCCACGAGCCCGAGGCGAGCCACCTCGACATGCTCGGCGCCTTCGTGGCGCCCGACACGCTCCGGGCCGCCTATGACACCGCCCTGCGGTCCGGCTACCTCTGGCACGAGTTCGGCGACGTCTGCCTGCTGCGCCCGGCCCGGCGCGCTTGAGCCAGGCCGTGGTCCGGGACCCCCGCCCGGTACACCCCGTACGCCTGGAAGTGGTCGCTGCCCGCACGCCGAGTGTGCCTGGTACGCCTGGCGGCGGTCGCTGCCCGCACGGCGAGTGTGGCCGGTACGCCCGGCAGTGGTCGCCGCTCCGCACGGCGAGTGTGCCCGGTACGCCGGCAGTGGTCGCTGCCCCGTACGCCGGGTACGGTGGTGGTTCTCCTCCGCACGCCGGGTGCGGTGGTGGTTCTCCTCCGCACGCCGGGTACGGTGGTGGTTCTGCCCCGCGGGGAGTGCGCCGGGCGCGCGGGACGCGGGACGGGGGCGCCAATGACGGAGAAGGCGGGACGGCTGGTCGTGTGCGGCACGCCGATCGGCAACCTGGGCGACGCGTCACCCAGGCTGGCCAGGGCGCTCGCCGACGCCGACCTGGTCGCCTGCGAGGACACCAGGCAGACCGGCAAGCTCCTGGCCCACCTGGGCGTGAAGGCGCGCATGGTGAGCTACCACGAGGCGAACGAGCGCGACCGGGCCGTCGAGCTGGCCGGCGAGATCGCCGCTGGCAAGCGGGTCGCCCTGGTCAGCGACGCCGGCATGCCGGGCGTCTCCGACCCCGGCCACGACCTGATCGGCGCCTGCCTGGACCGCGGCCTTCCGGTCGAGGTGATCCCGGGTCCGAGCGCGGTCCTGGCCGCGCTCGTGCTCAGCGGGCTGCCCACCGACCGCTTCTGCTTCGAGGGCTTCCTGCCCCGCAAGCCCGGGCCGCGCGACCGGCGCCTCGCCGAGCTGGCCGGCGAGCGTCGCACGATGGTGTTCTTCGAGGCCCCGCACCGCGTCCTGGCCACCCTGGCCGCGATGGCAGCGGTGTTCGGCCCCGACCGCCCGGCGGCGGTCACCAGGGAGTTGACCAAGCTCCACGAGGAGGCGCTGCGCGGCCCGCTTGCGGAGGTGCGCGACCGGCTCGAGGCCCAGGGTCCCCGCGGCGAGCTGACCATCGTGGTCGGGGGCGCTCCCGACCACGACCTACGGGCCGTCGACCTCGCTGCCGAGGTGGCCCGGCTGGTCGAGGCGGGCGCGACCACCAGGGACGCGATCAGCGAGGTGGCCAGCGCCGCCGGAGCCCCGCGCCGCTCGGTCTACCAGGCGGTCCTCGACGCCCGGGCCGGTTCGGCCGGTCCGCGCCGGTAGCGGCGATCCTGCCCCTGGGGAACCTGCTGGCACCTGGCGGCCGGGGCAGGTAGCCTCCTGCCCATATGGCGGGGACCGGGCGGTCGTCGTCGTCGCGGCGAACGTCGCCCACCGGCGCCTATCCGCCTGCCGCCGCCCATGTGTCGCCTGTCCAAGGAGCACGCTGGCCTGCCCATCCGAAGAGATCCGGGTCCTGGAGTCGCCGTGAAGGACACCTTCTATATCACCACCCCGATCTACTACATCAACGACGAGCCCCACATCGGGCACGCCTACACCACCGTGGCCGCCGACGTGCTGGCCCGCTGGCGGCGCGCCCACGGGGAGCAGGTGTTCTTCCTCACCGGCACCGACGAGCACGGCCAGAAGGTGGCCAGGGCCGCCGAGGCCCGGGGCCTCGACCCACAGACCTGGACCGACCAGATCGTGGAGCGCTGGAAGAGGGCCTGGGCCGACCTGGACATCTCCTACGACGACTTCATCCGCACCACCGAGGAGCGCCACGCCGTGCCCGTCCAGCACCTGTGGCAGCAGCTGTACGACCAGGGCGACGTCTACCTCGACAGCTACGAGGGGCTGTACTGCGTGGCCTGCGAGCAGTTCTACACCCAGGAGGAGCTGGTCGACGGCAAGTGCCCCATCCACGGGCGCCCGGTCGAGCTGGTCCGCGAGGAGAACTACTTCTTCCGCCTCTCCAAGTACGCCGACCACCTGCTCGCCCTGTACCGCGAGCGGCCCGACTTCGTCCGCCCGGAGGCCCGGCTGCACGAGGTCCGCTCCTTCGTCGAGCAGGGGCTGCAGGACCTGTCGATCTCGCGCTCGAGCTTCGACTGGGGCGTCCCGGTCCCCTGGGACCCCAGGCACGTCATCTACGTGTGGATCGACGCGCTGCAGAACTACATCACCGCGGCCGGCTGGGACGCCGACCTCGAGCGCTTCGAGCGGATCTGGCCAGCCGACTACCATTTCGTCGGCAAGGACATCCTCCGCTTCCACGCGGTCATCTGGCCGGCCATCCTGATCGCAGCGGGCCTGCCGGTCCCCCGGACCGTCCAGGCCCACGGCTGGCTGCTGGTCGGCGGCGAGAAGATGAGCAAGACCAAGCTGACCGGCATCGCCCCCCAGGACCTGGTCGGCCCGTTCGGATCCGATGCGTTCCGCTACTTCTTCCAGCGCGAGGTGGCGTTCGGCCAGGACGGCAACTTCTCCTGGGAGGCGATGGTCGAGCGCTACAACGCCGACCTCGCCAACGGCCTCGGCAACCTGGCCAGCCGGGTGACGGCGATGGTCGAGCGCTACCGGGACGGCGTCCTGCCCGGCCCGGGCCCGGCCGGCGAGGCCGAGGTGGCGGTGCAGGAGGCGGCGGAGCGCGCCTACGCCGACGCCAGGGCGGCGCTGGACGGCGACCTGGCCTACGAGAAGGCCCTGGCCGGGATCTGGCGGCTGGTCGGTGTCGCCAACGGCTACCTGTCGGAGCGCAGGCCGTGGGACCTGGCCAAGCAGGGCGACGACCTCGCCCTGGACACGGTCCTGTACACCGCGGCCGAGTCGCTCCGGATCATCGCCCTCCTGACCTCGCCCTGGCTGACCAGGACGGCGCCCGCCATCTGGACCGCGGTCGGGGCGCCCGGCGAGCTGGCCGACGCGCGGCTGCCCGAGGCGCTCACCTGGGGCGGCCTGCCCAGGGCGGCTCGGGTGAAGCGGGTCGCCGCCCTGTTCCCCCGGCTCGACGCCGAGGGCAGACCCGCTGGCGGGGCCTCCCCGGGACCCTCCGCAGCGGTGGGGTAGCCATGGCCCGGGGATCCGAGCCGGTCGAGATCGTGGAGTACGACCCGGCCTGGCCGGAGCAGTTCGCCGAGGAGCGGGACCGGATCGCCGCCGCCGTCGGCCCAGCAGCCCTGATCATCGAGCACATCGGCTCCACCGCGGTGGTCGGCATGCCAGCCAAGCCGATCATCGACATCATGGTCGGTGTGGCCGACATCGAGCGCTCCGGCCAGGCCGTCGCCGCCCTCATCGAGCTCGGCTACGACTACGCGCCCGAGTTCGAGAGCGACATCCCCGAGCGGCGCTACTTCTACAAGGGCATCCCGCACACCCACCACGTCCACATGGTGGAGCAGGCCAGCGACTTCTTCGGCCGGCACCTGGCGTTCCGCGACCACCTGCGCGCCCATCCGGAGGCGGCCGCGGAATACGCCCGGCTCAAGCGGGGGCTGGCGGCCCGGTTCCGGAACGACCGCGACGCCTACACCGAGGGCAAGCGGAGCTTCGTCGAAACGGTGGTGGAGGCGGCGCTGCACCCGCGAGCGGGCGACCGGAACCCGCCGTGACCTAGACTCCGCTCCTGCAACCCCGTCCGGCCGGGACGCCCCGGCACCCCCCGCGCACCTGGAAGACGCCATGGACTCGAGCCGCCACCCCGCCCGCCCACGCAGCACCGAGGTCACCGCCGGCCGGGACCGGGCTCCGGCCCGGTCGATGCTCCGCGCCGTCGGCTTCACCGACAGCGACTTCGACCGGCCCCAGGTCGGCGTCGCCTCGTCCTGGAACGAGGTGACGCCCTGCAACATCCACCTCGACAAGCTGGCCGACTCGGCCAAGTCCGGCGTGCGCCTGGCCGGCGCGGTGCCGCTCGAGTTCACCACCATCGCGGTCTCCGACGGCATCTCAATGGGCCACGAGGGCATGCGCGCGTCCTTGGTCAGCCGGGAGGTGATCGCCGACTCGGTGGAGCTGATGATGCACGCCGAGCGGCTGGACGGGATGGTCACGATCGCCGGGTGCGACAAGTCGCTGCCCGGCATGCTGATGGCCTGTGCCCGCCTGGACCTGCCTGCCGCATTCCTGTACGGCGGCACCATCCTGCCCGGCCACTTCAAGGGCCGCGACGTCACCATCCAGGACATGTTCGAGGCAGTCGGGGCCAACGCGGCCGGGACCCTGTCCGACGAGGACCTGGACGCCATGGAGCGGGTCGCCTGCCCGACGGCCGGGTCGTGCGCGGGCATGTACACCGCGAACACGATGTCGGCGGCGGCCGAGGCCATCGGCATGGCCCTGCCGGGCTCGGCCACCCCGCCCGCGGTGTCCGAGCGCCGGGCCGAGCTGGCCCGGCTCACCGGCGAGGCCGTGGTCCGGCTGCTCGAGCTCGACCTGCGGCCGCGCCAGATCATGACGCGCCAGGCCTTCCTGAACGCCGCCGCGGTGGTCATGGCCACCGCCGGGTCGACCAACGCGGTGCTCCACCTGCTCGCCATCGCCCACGAGGCCAGGGTCGAGCTGACCATGCACGACTTCGACACGGTGAGCCGCCGCACGCCCCACATCGTCTCCATGCGCCCGGGCGGCAGGTACGTCATGGCCGACCTGGACCGGGTCGGCGGCCTGCCGGCCGTCCTGCGCGAGCTGCTCGACGGCGGCTACGTCGACGGCGACGTCATGACGGTCACCGGCCGGACCCTGGCCGAGAACCTCGAGGGCGCCCCTGGGGTCGACGGCGAGGTGATCCGCCCGGCCGCCTCGCCGATCGCCGCCGAGGGCGGGCTCGCAGTGCTCCACGGCAGCCTGGCGCCCGCCGGCGGGCTGGTGAAGATCCCCGGCGTCGACAACCTGACCTTCGACGGGCGGGCCCGGGTCTTCGACTCGGAGGAGGACTGCTTCCGGGCCGTCACCGAGCGGCGGGTGGCCAAGGGCGAGGTCCTCGTCATCCGCTACGAGGGCCCGAAGGGCGGGCCGGGCATGCGCGAGATGCTGGCCGTCACCGCCGCGATCAAGGGCGCCGGGCTCGGCCGCGACGTGGCGCTGCTGACCGACGGGCGCTTCTCGGGCGCGACCTTCGGGGCCTGCGTCGGCCACGTGGCGCCCGAGGCGTGGGACGGCGGGCCGATCGCGCTGGTCGAGGAGGGCGACCGTATCGTCCTCGACGTGCCCGCACGCCGGCTCGACCTCGTGGTCGACGAGGCCGAGCTGGAGCGGCGGCGTGCCGCCTGGAAGCGGCCGGCGCCCCGCTACCAGAGCGGCGCCCTGGCCAAGTACGCCAAGCTGGTGGGCGGCGCCGAGCGGGGCGCCGTCTGCGGGTAGCCGCCAGCCGCTCGGGTGACGGCGCCGGGCCGAGCGGCGCCGAGCGGGCGCTGTCTGGGGTGGCGCGCCGGCTCCGCCGGCGGTGCCGCCGAAGCGGGGCGGACGCGCCCAGCGGGGTGACGCGCCCAGCGGGGTGGAGCGCCCCAGCGGGCGCCGTCTCGCCGTCTGTGGATGGAGCGCCGGAGGGTCAGGGCTTGTCAGCGTCGTGGTCCTGGGGGGGCCACCGGCCAGCCACGCAGGGTCGGCACGACCGGGTCGCCGAGCGACAGGAACGCGCGGCGCCTGCCGCGCCGCGCTGGAGGCGCTTGATCGCCCTGGTGAGTCGCGTGCGCATGGGAACCTTCCTTCGTCTCGGGCGGGCTGCTCGTTCCCGTTTCTTGCTCCCTTCGACAGTAGGCCGAGGACGAAGGCTGCGAAATCGGCTGGCCGGCCGGGATTGACGGGCTCGTGTCAGCGGGGAACCCGCCGTTCGGCTGGGCGCGACCCCACTTCCTGGCCGCGTGCGCTCCGCTCGGCGGGGAGGCGGACCGCCAGCTCGGCGCGTGAGCGAATGAGGATGAACGGGAGCGCGTGCTCGTCACCACGATCCACGGCGTCTCGGTACAGCGCCCCGAACTCGGCGAGCTCGAGCGCGGTGCGGGCGTGAGCCTCGGCGGCGGCAAGGCCGCGCGTCGAGTGCAGGCACCACGCCAGGCCCTCCTCGATCTCGATGCGAAGCGCGACGTCGTCCGCGACCAGTGGGTGGGTGAAGCGGATCTGCTCGCCGTCGAGCTCCACCACAGCGGTCTGCACAGCCGCTTCGACCGCCGCGCCCGCCCCGCGCCCGCCCATGGCCGCGTCGACGAGCGCCGCCGTGGGTCGCGACAGCGCCGCGGCGATCTGCGCGACCTCGCGGGCAGGAGGAGGAAGCAGCGCGAGGCGGTCGCAGACGAGCTCCTGAAGACTGGTCGGGATCGGCAGATCACCGGCCTGCTCGGGCGGGTCGCCGCGCTCGATGAGCGCGCTGCCGATCCCGAGGGCGAAGAGCGGGTTGCCGCCGGACGCGCGCTGGAGACGGACGAGCGTCCGCCTCGGGAGCGCGGTGCCAAGGCGGCTTGCGATCACGCGGTCGAGTGCGGCCACGTCCAGAGGGAGGTCGCCAAGCGCGGCATAGGCGAGCTGCGTCTCGCACCGGGTGGCGGGGGAGGGGCGGCTGGGCCAGGATGGGCGGCTGGACGCCGAGCGAGAGGACCCGTCCCCCCGTGCTGGTCGACACCCACTGCCACCTCCACCTGCTCGAGGGGAGCGCGGACGAGCTGGTCCGGCAGGCCAGGACCGAGGGCGTCGGCCACGTCGTGGACGTCGGCGTCGACCTGGCCTCGAGCCGCGGGGCCGCGGCCAACGCGGCCCGGCTTCCGGACGTATCGGCCACCGCCGGCATCCACCCTCACGACGCCGTGCAGCTCACCCCGGAGGCCGTGACCGAGCTGCGCCGCCTGCTCGCCCGGCCCGAGGTCGTGGCGGTGGGCGAGACCGGCCTCGACTACTACCGCGACCACTCGCCCCGCGACGTGCAGCGGGCCGCCTTCGCCACCCACGTCCGCCTGGCGCGCGAGCTCGACCGGGCGCTCGTGGTCCACTGCCGGGAGGCGTTCGAGGACGTGCTCGCCATACTGGACGGCGAGGGCGCCCCCGAGCGGGTGGTGTTCCACTGCTTCACCGGCGACGACGCCATGGCCGGGCGGGTCGTGGACGCCGGCTACCTGGTCTCGTTCGCGGGCACGGTCACCTTCCGGAACGCCCCCGAGCAGCGGGCCGCGTGCGCGGTGGTGCCGCTCGGCCGGATGGTGCTCGAGACCGACAGCCCGTTCCTCAGCCCTCACCCGTACCGGGGCCGGCCCAACCGGCCCGGCCGGGTCGCGGTGACCGCCGAGACCGTGGCCGCCGTCCACGGCACCAGCGTGGACGAGGTGGCCCGGGCGACCACCGCGACCGCCGTGCGCGCCTTCCGGCTCCCCGCGCCGGTCGCCTGACCGGCTGGCTCGGTGCCGGCCGCGCGCTGCCCTGCCCCGCCACCGGGCCTGCCCGCCGGCAGCCCCGGGTCCGCTTCTGCCACACTCGGGGCGACATGGCAGCCGTAGACTCCAGCGGGCAGCCCGGCGCCGACCCCGGCGGGCAGCCCGGCGCCCACTCCGGCGGGCAGCCTGGCGCCGACCCCGGCGGGCAGCCTGGCGCCGACCCCGGCGGCGGCCCCGCGCCGGTCCGGCTGCTGACCCCGCCCCGGGTGGGCGAGCTGCTCGCCCGCCACGGCCTCCGGCCGGCCAAGTCGCTGGGGCAGAACTACCTGGCCGACCCGAACACCGCCCGCAAGGTGGTCCGGCTGGCCGGGGTCGAGCCGGGCGAGACCGTGCTCGAGGTCGGGCCCGGGCTCGGCAGCCTCACGCTCGCGCTGCGCGAGGCAGGGGCGGCAGTGGTCGCCGTGGAGGTCGACGGCCGCCTGCTGCCCGCCCTGACCGAGGTGCTGGGGGGCGACCCTGGGGTCGTCGTCGAGGTGGCCGATGCCCTGCGCGCCGACCTGGCCGCCCTCGCTCCCGGCGCCCGGCGGCTGGTGGCCAACCTGCCCTACAACATCGCCGCGCCCCTGGTGCTGCACGTGCTCGCCTCCTTCCCGCAGTTCGCCAGCATGACGGTGATGGTGCAGCGGGAGGTGGGGGAGCGGCTCGCCGCCAGGCCGGGCACGCCCGCCTACGCCGGGCCCAGCGCCAAGCTGGCCGCCCTGGCCGAGGCGCGGGTGCTGGCCCCGGTGAGCCGGCGCGTGTTCATCCCCGAGCCTCATGTCGACTCGGTCCTGGTCGGCATCCAGCGCCGGGACCACCCGGCGACCGAGGGCCTTCCCTGGCCGGCGCTCGCCCGCGTGATCGACGCCGCGTTCTCGCAGCGCCGCAAGACCTTGCGCAACTCGCTGCAGACCCTAGGGCTCGGTCCGGAAGCGGTCGCGGCGCTCGGGGCCCGCGCCGGGGTCGACCTCGCCCTGCGGGCCGAGCGGCTCGGCGTCGAGGAGTTCGCGGCACTGGCACGTACTCTCGCGGCACCGGCACGTACTCTCGCGGCACCGGCACGTACGCTGGAGGAGCCGGCCGGCGACCGTCCCGGCCGGCCTGATCGGCCGTGCGGGCCGGCCTGATCGGCCGTGCGAGCCGGTGCGGGAACGCCGTATCTGCGTCGAATGCGTGTTGATGCGCGCCAGACACGTCGTTACCATGCCCGGCCTGTCGGCCCGGCACCCGAGCCGCCCGAGGAGGAGCGCGTGTCCAGCCAGAGTCCCACCGAGGCGCCGCCGGCCCCGCTGCGCGCGCGTGCCTCGGCCAAGATCAACCTGGCCCTGCTGGTCGGGGCGCTCCGGGAGGACGGCTACCACGAGGTCGTCACGGTCCTGCAGGCGGTCGGCCTCTGGGACGAGCTCGAGGTCCAGCTCGTCCCGGAGGGCCTGGGCCTGGAGGTGGAGGGGGAGGGCCTGCCCCCCACCGAGTCGAACCTGGTGCTGGTGGCCGCGCGGGAACTCGCCCGCCGCACCCGCGACCTGCCGGGGGCCCGGTTCCGGCTGCGCAAGGGGATCCCCGTGGCCGCCGGCCTCGGCGGCGGCAGTGCCGACGGGGCCGCCGCCCTGCTCGCCCTCGACCGGCTCTGGGGCCTGCGCCTGCCCGCGGTCAACCTCCATGCCATGGCGGTTGAGGTAGGCGTCGACGTCGCCTTCCTGCTCACCGGGGGCAGTCGCCTGGCCACCGGCCGCGGGGACCGCATGCAGGAGATCCCGGCCAAGGGGCCAACCTGGTGGGTGATCGGCATCGACGCGACCGGGCTGGCCACCCCGGCGGTGTACGGCCGCTTCGACGAGGTCGGCCTGGCCCGGCCCCTCGGCGAGCGCTGGCCGGGTGGGCTGCTCGGCGCGCTGGCCGCCGGAGACCTCGACCAGGTCGGCGCCAACCTCCACAACGACCTCGAGCCGGCGGCGTTCGACCTTCTGCCCAGCCTGCGGACCAGCAAGGAGCGCCTGCTCGAGGCGGGCGTGCTGGGCGCGGTCATGAGCGGGAGCGGCCCGACCATGCTCGGCCTGTGCCACGACGAGGAGCACGCCGGCAAGGTGGCCCGGCTGGTCCGTCCGGCCTTCGCCCGCGTGGAGGTCGCCCGCGGCCCGGTCCCTGGCGTGACCTTCGGGTAGCGGCGGGTCTCGCAGGGACGCCGGATCCCGTAAGAGCAGTTCGGGGGGGATCCCGGCAGTCCGGTTCGGTACGATGCCCTGGTGGAGCCTTGGCGGGTGGTGTAACGGCAGCACGGCGGCCTTTGGAGCCGTCAAGTGAAGGTTCGAATCCTTCCCCGCCAGCAGCCGGGTTTCTCGCATCGTCGTTGGAGGGGCAGATGAGCCTGAGTGTGGTCGTGCTCGCAGCGGGGGAAGGGAAGCGCTTCCACTCCTCGACCCCCAAGCCGCTGCACCTGGTGGCCGGGCGGGCGTTGTTGTGGCACGTGCTGGCCGCCGCGGCCGGGCTGCGGGCCGACTCCACCGTGCTCGTGATCGGCAGGGGCGCCGACGAGGTGCGCAAGGCGGTCGCCGGCTTCAGCCTTGGTCCCGTCGGGTTCGCGGTCCAGCAGGAGCTGCGAGGCACCGGCGACGCCGTGGCCGCCGCGCTGCCCCTGCTCCCGGCCGGCGGCGAGGTGCTGGTGCTCTACGGCGACACACCGCTCATCACCCGGGCCACCCTCGAGTTGCTCCTCGACACCCACCGCACCCTCAAGGCCGACGTCACCCTGCTGACCTGTGCGGCCGAGGACCCGACCGGGTACGGCCGGGTCCTGCGGGGCCCGGACGGTGCGGTCACCGGCGTGGTCGAGCACCGCGACGCGACCCCAGAGCAGCGCGCGGTCCGGGAGGTCAACGCCGGCTTCTACGTGTTCAGCCGCCCCGTGCTGGACGCGCTGGCCCAGCTCAGGGCCGACAACGACCAGGGTGAGTACTACCTGCCCGACCTGATCCCGATCGTGCTCGCCCGCGGGGGCGTGGTCGCCGCGTGCCGGGGGTCGGAGGTCGAGACACGCGGGGTCAACGACCGGATCCAGCTCGCCGACGCCGGCGCGGTGCTGCGCCGGCGGCTGCTCGAGGCGCTGATGGCATCCGGGGTGACCGTGGTCGACCCGTCGATCACCTACGTCGACGTCGACGTGGAGGTCGGCCAGGACACCACCATCGAGCCGCTCACGCTGCTCGAGGCCGGCACCCGGGTCGGGGCCCGCTGCCGGATCGGTCCGAACACCCGCCTCACGGACTGCACGGTCGAGGACGAGGCGGTGGTCACCCAGACGGTCGCGACCGGCGCCCACATCGGGCCCGGTGCGCAGGTCGGGCCGTTCGCCTACCTGCGTCCCGGCGCCGACCTGGCCGCCGGCAGCAAGGTGGGCACCTACGTCGAGGTGAAGAACTCGCGCGTCGGTCCCGGCTCCAAGGTGCCCCACCTGACCTATGTCGGCGACGCCGACATCGGCGCCGGGGTGAACGTAGGCGCCGGCACGGTGTTCGTGAACTACGACGGCGTGGCCAAGCATCGCATCTCGGTCGGCGATGGCGCCTTCATCGGATCCGATACCATGCTGGTTGCGCCCTTGGAGGTCGGTCCAGGGGCGCAGACGGCGGCCGGATCCACGATCACCAAGGACGTGCCTGCCGACGCCCTGGCCATCGAGCGCGCCGACCAGCGGACGGTCGAGGGTTGGGGTGCCCGCCGGCGCCGGCGCAAGCTCGAGGCGCAGGGCCGAGTCGCCGACTCCACGCATGGAGACGAGTATGGGCGGGAATGAGTGAAGCAGAGTCGGGGAGGCGTGCAGTGAGCCAGGGCGTGACGCCCAAGATGGTCGAGGCCCTCGGGCGCAGGCACCTGATGCTGTTCTCGGGCCGGGCCAACAAGGAACTCGCCAGCGAGGTCGCCAGGCACCTCGGCATCGACTGCGGCTCGGTCGAGATCCGGGACTTCGCCAACGGCGAGATCTACAGCCGCTTCCAGGAGAGCGTCCGGGGGACCGACGCGTTCGTGATCCAGACCCACGCCGCGCCGGTGAACGAGCGGATCATGGAGCAGCTCATCATGATCGACGCCCTCAAGCGGGCGTCGGCCAAGCGGATCAGCGCGGTCGTGCCCTTCTACGGCTACGCGCGCCAGGACCGCAAGGGGCGCTCCCGCGAGCCGATCACGGCCAGGCTCGTCGCCGACCTGTTCCAGACCGCGGGCGCCAACCGGATCATCACCATGGACCTGCACTCCGGGCAGATCCAGGGCTTCTTCGACGGGCCGGTCGACCACCTGACCGCCCTGCCGCCGCTGGCCGAGTACATCCGCACCCGCTTCGGCACCCACGACCTGGTGATCGTGGCGCCCGACGCCGGCCGGGTGAAGACGGCCGAGAAGTTCGCGGGCGTGCTGAACTGCCCGCTCGCGTTCCTGCACAAGCGGCGCAGCCGCGACATCGCCAACCAGGTCGAGATGCGCGAGGTCGTCGGCGAGGTGGCCGGCATGCAGTGCGTGATCGTCGACGACATGATCGACACCGCCGGGACCGTGGTGCAGGGCGCCGAGGCGCTCATGGCCAGCGGTGCCGAGCGGGTCACGGCCGCCGCCACCCACGGGGTGTTCTCGGGGCCGGCCATCGACCGGCTGAAGAACGCGCCCATCGACGAGGTCGTGGTCACCAACACCCTGCCCCTGCCCGACGAGAGGCGGCTGGACAAGATCGTCGTGCTGTCCATCGCCGACATCATCGCCGCCGCCATCCGCGCGGTGTTCGAGGACCTGAGCGTGTCCGAGATCTTCCACGACCAGAACCAGCTCTGACCACGCTGCCTGAAGCGCGGGTCGCCGGTGTGCCGGGTGCCCTGGCTGGCAGGTTTGTGGCCTGCCGTACCCGCACCGCCGCCGGCACCGCCGGCGGCGGCCACGCGTCCACCCGAGGACACGGTCGCGGTCGTTGCGTGCCGTCGCGGCCCTTGCGTGCCGTCGCGGCCCTTGCGTGACGGGCAGCTTCGTCGTCGGTGCCGGGCGCCGGTTTAGGATCGGTTTGTTCCAGCCAGGAATGTGTCCTGAGGCCGGCCGGAGGAGTCCCGTCGATGTCGATGCTCGATCACCTGCTGCAGCGTCTGCTCGCCCGCCCGGTGGACGAACTGGTCCGCCGAGCCCTTGCCGAGCAGGGTGGAACGCCGGATGCGGGCGAGGCTGGCGACGACTCCCTGTACCGCTACCGGGTCCACGGCGACCGGTCCCGGTTGCGCATCCACCCCACCGCCGTCGTGAACAACGCGCTGTTCAACGTGTCCTCGGGGACGATCACGGTCGGGGAGTACGCCTTCTTCGGCCACAACGTCGCCGTGCTCACCGGCACCCACGACGTCGAGAAGTTCGGCCGGGAGCGGCAGACCTCCATCCCCAGGAGCGGCCGGGACGTGGTCGTGCACGAGGGGGCCTGGCTCGCGAGCGACGTGCTCGTGCTCGGCCCGTGCGAGATCGGCGCCCACGCGGTCGTCGCGGCCGGTTCCCTCGTTCTGCGCGACGTCGACCCGTACACGATCGTCGCCGGCCGGCCGGCGACGATCGTCCGGACGATCGGGCACGACCAGGAGGGCAGCTGACAGCATGGGGGAGGCGGGGTGAAGCTCGAGATCGGGTCGGGCGAGCGCCCGGACGCCGCCTACGACGTCCATACCGACATCCTGCCGCTGCCCGGGATCGAGGTGGTCTGCCGGCTGGACCAGCTCCCCTTCGCGGACGGGAGCGTCACCGCGCTGCGCGCCAACCATGTCCTCGAGCACCAGAGCTGGGAGCTCGTCGAGCCGACGCTGCGCGAGTGGGCACGGGTCCTGCGGTCGGGCGCGCCGGTGGACATTGGCGTGCCGGACGCGCGCTACATCGCCCGGCAGTGGGTGGAGGGAAGCTACGGGACCCGGGAGGCGAACTACTGGCTGCTCGGCGGCCACTCCGACCGGGCCGCCCACAAGGGCGTCGACGAGCGCGGCGTGCCGCTCTGGATCTGGAACGCCCACCACACGCTGTTCGACGACGCCTGGCTGGCGGAGCTGCTCACCGCCTCCGGCTTCGTCGACATCGACATCACCTGCTACGACATCAGGAACCTGCGCTGCCTGTGCCGGCGGGCCTGACCCCGCCCTCGCCAGCGGGCGCGGCAGAATGGTGGCCATGGACCTGCCAGTGATGCCCCCGGTCAAGCCGATGCTCGCCAAGTCCGTCTCGATCATGCCCGACGGCATGCTCTACGAGCCCAAGTGGGACGGGTTCCGGTGCGTGGTGTTCCGGGACGGCGACGAGGTGGAGCTCGGCAGCCGCAACGAGCGGCCGTTCACCCGCTACTTCCCCGAGGTCGTCGAGGCGGTGCGCGAGCGGCTCCCGCGCCGCTGCGTGGTCGACGGCGAGATCGTCGTCATCCGGAGCGCCGGCCTGGACTTCGAGGCGCTGCAGCAGCGGATCCACCCGGCCGCCTCCCGGGTGGAGCTGCTCGCGCGGGAGACGCCCGCCTCGCTGATCGCGTTCGACCTGCTCGCGCTCGACGACCGATCCCTGCTGGAACGCCCCTTCGCCGAGCGGCGGGCCACGCTCGACGCGGCCCTCGCCGGGGTGGAGGCGCCCATCCACCTGACCCCGTCGACCGACTCGGTGAAGGTCGCCCAGCGCTGGTTCCGGATGTTCGAGGGGGCCGGCCTGGACGGCATCGTGGCCAAGCCGCGCGACCTGCCCTACGAGCAGGACCAGCGGGTGATGTTCAAGGTCAAGCACGTGCGCACGGCCGACTGCGTGGTCGCCGGCTTCCGTTGGCACAAGAGCGGCCCGGTCGTCGGCTCCCTGCTGCTCGGCCTCTACGACGGCGACAGACTGCAGCACGTCGGCGTGGCCGCGTCGTTCTCGATGGAGCGGCGGCGGGAGCTGCTCGACGAGCTGGCGCCCTACCGCCTCACGGCCGGCGAGCAGCATCCGTGGCTCGGCACGGTCACCCCCGAGCGCATCCCGGGCGGGGAACCGTCGCGCTGGAACGCCAAGAAGGACCTGTCCTGGGAGCCGCTGGCGCCGTCGCTGGTGGTCGAGGTGGGCTACGACCACATGGAGGGCAGGCGCTTCCGCCACACGGCGCAGTTCAAGCGCTGGCGACCCGACCGGGACCCCAGCTCGTGCACGTACGAGCAGCTCGAGCGGCCGGTCGCCTTCGAGCTGGCCCAGATCCTGTCCGCCGGCGGCGTGCCCGGCCCCACCCCCGGCTGATCCCGAGAAGCCCTGGGCCGAGGAGCGAATCGGTACCCGGCGGTTCCTGGGCGGCCCGATGGGGAATCGACACCGGCAGCACGCAGCAGCGTGCGCCCGTGCGACCAGGAGGACCACCATGACCGAACGGGACTGGCCGGAGCGGCCGGAGGCGGAGTCCGAGACCCCGACCCTGGCCGGCCTGCCGGTCGAGGCCCTGCCGCCCGACGGCGACCGCGTGGTTGAGCTGTCGTTCGACGCCTCGGGCCGGATCGGCACGGCCCGCTGGCTCGCCACTGGCGAGCAGCGCACCTCCCAGGACGAGCGGCAGAGGACCGGGCTATGAGCCGCGAGCTGGGTCCCGACGAGGTCCGCTGGGAGGGCGGTCGCCCGGCCGCGGTCGGCGGCCAGGAGCTGGGCCAGGCGACCCGCATCGTCCAGACAGCGGCCGGGTTCTGGGGCCTGCACGGCGTGGGCGACGACGTCGTGGTCGTCCACCCGGACGGCGCCATCCGGGGCGGGCCGAGGAGGTCGCCGCCCGCCTGCGGGCCATGGCCGGCGACGACGGCCGCGACGGCGCCGACCGGCAGGCGGCAGCCTCGTTCCTGCCCTTCCTCGGCGGGGACGACCCGGGCAAGGCCACCGACGTCCCCCGCTCGCAGGCCGACACCGGCGGCCTGCCTCCCACCTACCGGCTCAGCGACCCCACCAACTCGCCGCCCGAGGCGGTGCCCCCAGACAGGTCCTAAATCAGCTCCTTGGACCATACCGACAGGGCCCGGATCGCGGCCGCGACCTCGGCGGGGACCGGTAGCCCGCGGGCGGTTGCCTCCACCCACAGCGCCGACAGCAGCCGGGCGGCACCCTGGGCGCCCACCGCCAGCTCCCAGCGTGCCGTGGGGACCCCACACAGCCCCACCTCGGCGGCTGGGAGACCCTCGGCCTCGGCGGGGCCGAAGACCCGGGCGGTGTGGACCGCCCTGGCGACCGCGGGGTCCCACCCCGGCGCGCCCAGCGCGCCCGGCGCGTGCTGGCTGGTGGTGTCGCGGCTCCCGGGCTCAGGTGCGTCGTGGCCGTGCTGGACCGGCTCAGCCATGCTGTCGGCGCCGGGCTCGGGCCATCCGCCGCCGGTGGGCGCGCTCGTCCTGATAGTCGATCACCAGCAGCGCGATGATCAGCCCCAGCCCGAGCAGCATGACGAGCCCAATGGCGACTACGCCGGCTGCGTTCAGCCCGCCCGGCGCCAGGAGGGAGGCAGCGGGTGTCACCATAGGGGCTGCTCGCCGGCCGGCCCGGTATCGGGGTGGGGTGGGGTGTCCTGGTCGAGTGGCAGCTGGCTGGTCATCGCGGCTGGGTCCACGATCCGCATGCTCATGTGGACAACCGCGCCGAGGGCGACGGCGCCCAGCGCGTAGGTCTGGGCAGGGCGGAACTGGGCCGGGGCGAGCAGCACGACCAGCTCGTAACCGAGCCACCAGAGCGCGCCGATCACCACGGGGCGTTCCCAGACGCCGAGCTGAAACGGGGTCTCGAAGGCTGGGGGGTGGCGGCGTGCGACCCAGGCGTACAGCACGACGGTGGCGGTGTAGAGGATCGCGGGCAGCAGGGTGGAGGCGGTGAACAAGGTGGTGAGCGCGTCGGGGTTCCCCCCAGGGTGACCAGGATCAGGGCGCTTGCGCCGGCGACCAGCAGCACCACCCAGACCGGCCCACCCCGAGCGCGCGAGACCTGGGCAAGCAGCTGGTGGGCGGGGAGGCGGCGGTCTCGGGCCATGGCCCAGGCCAGCCGGGAGGCGGTGGCCATGATCACCGTGCCGCACGCGAAGATCGCCACGCAGACGAAGGCCAGGAACAACTCGATCCGGCCGCCGAGGAAGTAGCGCAGGATCGCCGCGACCGGGGCGGTGGTGTCGCCGGTGAGCCGGTCGGGGTCGGGGATCGCCTGGGCCAGCGCGACCAGGAATCCCATCCCCAGCACCCCGGAGACCACGACGGCCTGGGCCATCGCGGCAGGGACGGTGTGGCGGGGCTGGCGAGTCTCCTCGGCGAGGGTGGCCGACGCCTCGAACCCGACGATGGTGTAGGCGCCGAGCAGGGTGGCCAGCATCCCCGGCCCCAACCAGGACCACCAGCCGGCCGCCGGGACTGCGCCGGTGCTGGCAAGGTTGCTCCAGTGGCCGATGCCTGCGATCCGGCCCGCAATGACCAAGACGATGGTGAGCTGGAGCAGCCCGATGATCTCGGCGAGGACCGCGAGATTGTTGAGCCGCGCGGTCGCCGGGGTGGACAAGCAGATCAGTGTCGCCTGGGTGGTCAGGACGACCAGGGTGCCTGTGGCCAGGCTCCGCGGGGTTGGGGTGAGGCCAGGAGGGGCCAGACGGCGGCCTGGACCAGGGCGTAGTCGACCGACACGGTCACGATCACCAGGAACGACAGCGACAGCCACCCCACCCACCAGCCCACCGAAGGACCAGCCAGGCGGGTGGCCCACTGGTAGGCGCCGCCGGCCAGGGGGACCCGCGCGGCCAGCGCCCCGTAGACCAGCGCGACCAGGGTCTGCCCGGCGACCGCGACCGGCCAGGTCCAGATGCCGCGGGGCCCGGCGGTGGCCAGGAGGAAGCCGAAGGTGGTGAAGATGCCGGTGGTGACCGAGATGAACGAGAACCCCATCCCGAACGACTCCCCCCAGCCCAGCGTGCGGGCCAGCTGGGGCGGGTAGCCGAACCGCCGCAGGAGTACGGCGTCTGCATCGTCATCGGGCGTGGTGCGGGTGGTGGGTGCGGTGCGGTCGGGGGCGGAACGCATCCGGTACTGCCTCCTGTTGCATCGAGAAGTGGTGGTTGGGCACGCGTCGGGCTAGCCAGCCCGATCGCTGGTCGCTGGGAAGTGGAGCGCTGGGGCTTGGGGTGGTGGTCAGCCGCCCCGGTCCCGCGCCAGGGCATGCGGGGCACGGTCAGCGCCGATGGCGTCGAGCACAGCCGGATGCAGCCGCCCGTTGCTGGCGACGGCGAGCTGCCCCTCGGCCCAGGGCTGGCCCGCGGGGTCGGTGACGCAGCCGCCCGCCTCCTCGATGAGCAGAATCGGGGCGGCCAGGTCCCACAGCCGATCTGCGTCCTGGCCGACCACGACGTCCACGGCGCCGTCGGCGAGCAGGCACCACATCAGGAAGTCGCCGATCCCGCGGGTGCGCCAGCACCGCCCGGCCAGGCCCAGGAACCACGGGTCGGTGCGGAGGTCGCCGTAGGCGAGCTGCGCGCCGCCGAGGTCGCTGATGCACGACACGGCCAGGGGCCGGGGCGTCGGGTCAAGCGGCCCGGTCGTCCACGCGCCGTGGCCGCGCACCGCCCACCAGCGCAAGCCCATCGCCGGGGCCGACACCATCGTGACCTCGACCTGCCCATCCACCTGGAACGCCAGCAGCGTGGCCCACCAGGGGATGCCGCGGATGAAGTTCCTTGTGGCGTCGATCGGGTCGATGACCCAGCGCCAGTGCTTGCTGCCCCGGGCGCCGCGCCCCTCGCCGAGGATGCCGTGGTCGGGGCGGCGCTCGGCCAGCCGCGCGCGGAGGCAGTCCTCCACCGCCTGGTCGGCCTCGGTCGCCTCGCTGGCGTCGGGCTTGCTGGCGACCAGCAGCTCGCCGTCCCGGTACAGGTCAAGGCTGACCCGGTCGGCCTCGTCGGCCAGGAGGTGCGCCAACTCCAGCTCTCCGACCCACCCGCTGCCGCGCCCGGTCACGACAGCACCTCCCCGAGCGCGGCCAGGAACGCCCGGTTGTCGGCGGGCGCGCCGATGGTGACCCGCAGATGGCCGGGCAGGTGGGCCAGCCCGGACACGTCCCGGATCGCCACCCCACGCTCCAGCAGCCCGCGGCGGACCTCCCAGGACGGCTCGGGGGTGGCAAAGCACAGGAAGTTCGCCTCGCTGGGGCGCACCCGCACCCCGGGCAGCTGGGCGAGCGCGTCGTAGACCCGCTGGCGTTCGCGGACCACCAGCGCGACCGTCGCAGCCACCTCCGCAAGGTAGTCCAGGGCCAGCAACCCGGCCGCCTGGGTGAACCCCGAAGGGTGGTAGGGCACCCGCACCTTGGGCAGCACCCCGACCACCTCCGGGTGGGCGAGCAGGTAGCCAAGCCGCAGGTCGGCCAGGGCCAGCGCCTTGGAGAACGTGCGCAGCACCGCCAGGTTGGGGTAGCGGTCCAGCAGCCCGGCCGCGCTCGGCTGGCTGCCGAACTCGGCGTACGCCTCATCCACGATCACCAGGCGCCCCGGGTGCCGCTCGCACAGCCGCGCGACCACCTCGGCCGGGGTGGCGTGGCCGGTGGGGTTGTTGGGCGAGCACACCACCACCACATCCGCGCCGGCCGGGTCGCCATCGATGACCGTGGTCCCGGCGGCGGCGGCGACCTGCCGGTAGCCACCCCAGGCCGGCTCGAGCACACCCAGGGTGCGGCCCGCCCCGCCGACCGCCTGGAACAGTTGCGCCAGCAGCTCGAAGGTGCCCGCCGCGACCCACACGCCCTCCACGCCGCGGCCGTGCAGGCTGGCCAGCCGCTCGCGCAGGACCGTGGCGTCGAGGTCGCCGTAGCGGTGCCAGTCGTGCGCGCCGGCCAGCTCGGCGAGGTCGGCGCGCAGCGCCCCGCACGGCGGGTAGGGGCTCTCGTTGGTGTCCAGCCGCACCGGCACCAGCGGCCGGGGCGAGCTGTAGGCCACATGAGCGGCCAGATCGGGACGCGACCGGACTGTAGGCTGCTCGGGTGGGGTGACCGCCCCGTGGCTTGAAGAGCCTGTGGATTTCTCACTTGAACCCAGGGGCGAGACGATCGCGGCCTTACCGATGTACGGCGACGTTGCCGTGGTGTCGTCGCCGGGCACGCTGGCTGCCTTGAGGGTGCGGCCGGTCCTTCCGCCTCGGCTGTGCGTGTCCATCGACGGCTCCCTTCACAGCAGCACCCCTGGCAGTGGCATGGCGAAATGAACCGCGGAGGCTGCTGGCTATGAGCGCTGGGAACGTCTGCCGGGCTGGGGCCCCCGCCTCGCCCTGGCGGTGATCAAACCGGGCGATGCGAGCAATGGGGATAGCCGTTGTCGGCCGATGCCGTCGGCCAATGCCCCACTAGGCGTATCGGACGACAACGGGAGCAAGGTAGGATAGGACGCGAACCGGTCGCCTGGCAGGAGCGGTAGATGGCCCCCCTCGACCCGCACGACGAGCTGCGCCAGGCGCGGCTGCGGCGCGGCTGGTCGCGGCCGGAGCTGGTCGTCAGGTTGCAGCGGTGGGAGACCGAGCACGGCAGCGGCCGGGAGCTGGCGGTTGACCGCAACTCCTTGTACCGCTGGGAGACCGGCAGGCGTGGCGTCAGCGAGTTCTACGCCATCCGCTTCGAGGCCGTGCTCGGCATCCCTCGTGATCGGTTCATCGACGGGCGCTCACGGCGTCATGCCGGCAGAGTGGATCACCAGGATTCCGTTGGCGCCATTGGGGGTGCAGCGACGGCGAGCCCGATTCCGGATGGAGCGCTGGGGCGCACGACAACCGCACCGATGGAGCTTCCCAGCTAGCCGTATGCGCCCGAGACAGTGACCGCGATCCGCCGGACGCTCCTCGGCTACGGGCCACCTGGGCGCTTGGCGGGCGACGGCGCGGACCCCACACTTACTATCGCCACCCTTGGTCAGCGGGTAACCCGGGCATGGCGGCTTCGCCAGAAGGCACGCTATATGGCGCTCGGCGGCCTCCTCCCGAGCCTGCTCGCCGACACCGAACTCGCCGCCAAGGAACTCCCAGGCCAACACCGCGACCACGCCACCCATCTGCTGGTACACACCTACAACGTCACGTCAGCCATGCTCAAGCGGCTCGGCGACGCCGAGCTCGCCTCGATCGCGTCAGATCGCGCCATCCAAGCAGCCCAACGCCTCGACGACCCCCTGTTGGCCGCATCGGCGTACTACCGGCTCGCCAACGTGTTCCTGCCCGCTGGCCGCCTGCTTGAGACCAAAGAAGTAGCGCTGTCGGCGGCGAGCATGCTCGAGCCGGGATTGGCGGCATCGCGGGCGCAGCTCGCTGCCTGGGGCGGCCTGCTGCTCACCGCGGCCTTGGCCAGCGCCCGGCAGGGCGAATGGGCCGACACCTGGGAGCTGTTCGGCGAGGCCAAGACCGCCAGCCGGCGCCTTGGCCACGACTACGCCGACCTGCACACCATCTTCGGGCCGACCAACCTCGCCATCCACGGCGTCCAGCTCTCGGTCGAGCTGGGCGATGGCCGGGAAGCGCTCCGCCGAGCGGGGCGGGTGGACCCCGACCGGCTCCCGCCGAGTCTGCTGGAACGCCGCTCCCACTTCTTCATCGACCTCGCCCGGGGCCACGGGCAACGCCGTGATGATGCCGCCGCAGTCGCTACGCTGCTGCGAGCCGAACAGGTGGCGTCCGAGGAGGTCCACTTCAATCCCCAGGTCCGAGACCTTGTCCAGTTGTTCCTGCACCGGGAGCGGAAGGGAGCAGTGCCCGAGCTGCGCGGACTGGCCGACCGGATCGGCGTGCTGAGATAAGCCCTCGACCAAGGAGCGTGCCGTCGGTGCCCAGGCGGGTCCTGTACGTCATCGCGTGTGGTGGCCGTCCCCCAGCGACCTGCCCGCCTTCGTGGAGCGGACGCAGGCTGCCGGGTGGGAGGTCTGCGTGGTCGGGACACCCTCGGCCGTGAAGTTCCTGGACATCCCACGCCTTGCCGAGTTGACCGGCTATCCCGTCCGCAGCGACTACAAGCGCCCCGAGGAGCCCGATGTGCTCCCCTCGCCGGATGCGCTCGTGGTCGCCCCGGCCACGTTCAACACGATCAACAAGTGGGCCGCGGGCATCTCCGACACCCTCGCCCTCGGCCTGCTCAACGAGGCGATCGGGCTTGGCCTCCCCGTCATCGCGGTCCCGACCGCCAACGTCGCCTTGATCCGCCACCCCGCCTTTGTTCGCAGCGTCGCCGAGCTGCGCGCCTGCGGCGTCCGCGTGCTGTTTGACCCTGACCGCCATCCGCTGCCGACACCGAACATGGGCGCGCCCGGCGCCGCCCTGTTCCCGTGGGACGCACTCTTTGACGAGCTGACTGCTTGGACCGCAACAAAGGCGAGCAAGGTCCAAAGGGACGCGAACCGGCCAACCAGGAGCGGTAGGCAGTGATCGGCAACGCAGCGGGCCATGGTGGCCGCAGACGGAGAGGCGGTTCGACAAGGTCACCCCCGAGCTGCTCCACAACTTCGTCGTGCAGTTCAACGAAGGACCGGTCACCGCTCCGGCATGAGGCTCCTCTCGGCTCACGTCTCTACTCAGCATCGGTGAACGTGAGGTACTCGATCTCGCTCCAGCGAAGCAAGATCCCACGTCCCAGCAGCACGACGTCCCGTCTTCGTCCAGCTGGAAGTCGCCAGTCTCAGGGTCCACCTCCGCCTGCTCGGCCAGGTAGAGGTCTTGCTCATGAGGGTACCCCGCCGCGTATGACCGCCGCCCGTGACGGTCGAGCGCGAAGGCACCCCCGATCCAGGGACCGGTCTTGAGCTTGATGCGTACCCAGGCGACCGGCTCGCTGCTCAGCAGGTGATCCCAGGCGCGAGGGCGTGGGCCGTGCCGGCCAGCAGGAGTGCCCAAGCGCCGCTCCTTCCGGACCCCCGTGCCCATCACCCGCCCGGTGACGTACGGAACGACCACATATCCGATGGCGACCGCCCAGAGCCAAAGCGGCAGTGGCCGCCCCTTCTCGAGATGCTCTGTGCGGATGTAGTTGGCGTAGAACCAGTAGGTCGCTGGTGACAGCAGCGCGTGGAAGATGGCGGAGTAGCCGAAGAACCGCGGGATGCGGTCGGCCGCCTGAATGCCCCAGCGGCCACCGACCCTGGACTCGAAGCCCCAGACGTACATGGCGCCCGGAAGCAGAGCGAGCGCTGCCATGGCGAGCGCCTGGAAGGTGCTGACCATCGGCTCCGGCGGGGTCGGGGGATTCGGGCGGTACCGATGTAATCACACCCCGAGGTATGCAGCGCCGGACGAGCAGGCCTGTTGGATCGAACGCACAGCGCGGGCAGCAGGCCCTGAGCCGTCCAGGAGCGGGCGCTGTGACCAACGGCTGGAAGCTACCGACCGGCCTGCCGGGCAAGGGTCCGGGGCTGACCACGAACCCGGCGGATCACCGCGGCGAGCAGGTTGGGGCGGTCTGCGAGGGGAAGCCGATGGCGAGTCGGACCTTGGATCTCGTCGGCTGCCAGCTCCGCGAAGCGCTGTAGCGCATCCGATGAGCCTTCGGCCTATCGGACCAGCTGGTTCCTGGTCAGGACCGGGCTCGAATAGGTTGCGACAGCGGGGTCGTCGCTGGGGCATGGCTGTAAGGTCTCGTCCAGGTTCTCGAGCAGCTCGATGAGTGTCCTGGCCGACCAGCCAAGCGACACGCGGACCACTCCTGCCGCCAGATGGACGCCCCCGGGGCCAAGCAAGGCGATGCTGCCTGTCGGACGTTGCAGCGCATCGCTGGTCTGGTCGGCGCGGCGCACGATCGCGTTGAGGTCCCCAGCGCCGCCTTCAATCGACTCGAGAAGCAGCCTGTTCACAGCTTCGAGGCCACTGTGTGCGATCTCGAGGAACTCGCTGTACACCTTCAGCCGTTCCTGACGGAGCCATCGTCGATGTTCGGCGCGGCTACCGCGCATCGCCCCGTAAACGACGCCGGCAAGGCCAAGAATGCCCCCGACGATGGTCGGCAGGACCTGAACCAGTAGCGGTGTCTGCGTGCTGACGCCCTCGACGGCCAAGATCCCTACCATCCTCCCCTCCCGACGAACCTGTCACAGGGAAGGGAACCTATCGCGTGTCGACGTCCCGTCGAGGATCGGGCCGCGGGTTGTAGCACCAGGCGGCGAAGCGGTCCTCCGGCGCGACCTCGGGCTCGTTCACCATGCGCCCTCGCCTCTGAGGACTCCCCTGTGCAAGAGGAGGGTCGGCGGCATGGACAAGCGGATTACTGTTGACGCCGCCGCGCCTCCCGCCACGGCGAGGTCGCCAACCTGACCTGCGCAGATAGGCGCACGGTTGTGCATAGGTCTGGGACGTGCCCTCCCGAGCATTCGAACCCTCCGCACCATCCCGCCACTATCACCGCAGCTCATCCCAGTCGGCCTGCGGGTTGAACGTCGTGTCGAGCGTCGCGGGTGTCATTGCCCTCCCCCACCTGCAGGCGTGACAGGAACTCGGCGAGGCGGCCCGTGATGGTGATGTGACAATCCGCTGATAGGCCTGCGGCATTGGATTTTGGCCGACCTTTGTCAGCGTTCCCCCGCTACCTTGAGCGCCTGACATGCGAGTCGTTCGATGTCCTCGGCGTCGATGCCGCGGCTGGTGCGCTGCTCGGTGGACCACACGAGCATGCCGTTGGGCCCGCCGCGTCGGTCCAGGGCAGGATGCTGTGAGCGGCATACCAGGCGCGCTTGGCGGTCCAGTCGGCGCGATACCCTGGCTTGTCGAGCATCCCGAGGTGCTCCCAGTAGACCGGCGCTCGACCGATCCTGTTGATGGTGAAGTCGGGCAGCCGCACCGACCCGTCGGGCATCGTCAGCGGCTCCTCGTAGAGGTATTGGGTGCCAAGGGAGCGCAGCGTGTTGGCCACGATGACCTCGGACTTGGAGCGGACCATCTCGCCGTTGGCGGTGCGGTGGACATGCGCGTCGTCAAACAGCCGGCCCTCGGGCGTCGCAACAGGGTTTGGTGGCCGGAACAGGCGGGTCAGGCGCCGGGCGGTCTCGGATTGCGATGGGCCTGCGGGGAGTCGAAGGTCAGACGGGTCGCCTTGGAGGAACAGGACCGACCGGGCGCGCTGGCGGGTCAGGGCGGTGTAGAGCAGCTCAGGTGACAGCAGCGGGCACGGGTTGGGGATCACCACCAGGGTGACGCCGAACTGCGATCCCTGGGCTTTGTGCACCGTCATGGCGTAGGCGACCTCGAGCGTCTCCGACAGCCGCTCACGGTCGGCGTTGAGTTCGGAGGCCCAGAAGGTGAACTGGCGGCCGGGCTGAGTGGAGAACTCGACCCTCAGGCCGTCAGGTCTGCGGTTCTTGGCACCCGCCCACTCGACGGCCATGCCGATCTCGCCGTTTGCGACCTCACCGTCGACCGTCTTGCGGTCTTGGAGGTCGTATGCGTCGTGGCGGTGGTTGGTGGCACACATCACCTTGTCGTGGAACAGAACCTCGTCGGCGCCCATGGGGGTGGAAGCTTAAAGCTGCGCCGTGCGGTGGTGGCATCTCCGGCACGCCAGGTCCGGAGCACGAGCCGGTTGAGGCCGGTGACACCGCCGGGCCGCGACCGGACGGGCGTGAGGATCTGCCATCGCTCGGCGCCCGCGCCATCCTGACCGCGGGTGAACGACGGGCGGCCGTTATAGGTCTGGTCCGCGCCGAGCGATCGCTTCAGGGCGCCAGCGTCGCCGATCGTGATGCCCAGGTCGGGGTCCTGGCAAGCAACGCGACGAGCTTCTCGTGCAGGTCATCCTCGTCGTCCCATGAGATCACGGTGAGCGTGCCGTCGCCCTTGCCAGCCAGCACTCGGGCGATCGCCTCGTGGCGGCAGGCGCAGCACCGTCCACCGAGAACCAGGACGCCACCGCGAGGTCGTCACGTCCGGCCGCGGTGGCAGGCCAGGGCTGCTGCTCTGCAGTGCCAGGGGCGAGTGGCTGTTACCGACGGCCCACGGTGAGCTCGGCCAGAGCGGGTCACGTCGAGTCGTTGGGGATCCCGGTTGTGCCTATGATTACTCTGTGATCATCGCTGGCCAATGATCGGCGGGGCTCAACGAGGGCGTCAACATGCCAAAGCGCTGGGACGATATCGAAATTCTCCAGGCCATCGACCGCCATCAGAAGCAGTCCGCCGGCGCCCCGGCGTGGCACCTCGACGGCCTGCGGCTCATGGAGGAGATCGCCGGTCGACCCGTCAGCGAAGACCACCGGTGGCGTGGTTTCGTCCAGGAGCTATACAACGCGCGCGACGCCGGGCTCCTGACCTTCCATGTGGACACGGCGCCTGGCGGTCAGCCCCCACAGCCCGACTCCAACCCGCACTATTACCTGCAGCAGATCCGCCGTTTTGCGCTCACGGTCGCCGGCCAGGACCGGGCGCGCGGGAGGCTCGTGATCCAGCCGTTGCCCGATCCCTCCGAGGATGACGGCCGTCCCATCAGTCGCCTGATCCTCAAGCAGGTCGCAACGGCGATCGAGGACGAATATGGGCCGGATCAGATTCCTACGTTTCTGTGCGAGTCGGGTATCCCGCTAGGACGGCTGCCGCTCGCCGACGACATCACCGAGGACGACGTTCAGGGCGTGCTGGTGGCCCTCAATCAGTGGGGCTCACAAGGGCGCCGAACCCTGCGCAGCTTCCTCAGTCGCTGGCTCGACGACCAGCTCATCTCGGGACCGAGCAACGAGCTGCGAACGGCGCTCATCGAGCAGCTCGCTCGTCAAGGCTGGTACGTGGCCGGCGGCAGGCTCGATCACGGCGCGGATCGCCCGGCGTGGGATCGAGTCGTCGGAACGGCTGGGTCGGCATCGCTGGCGGGTGGAGCGGGCGCTGTCCTGGTTGAGCTGTTGGCGACGGCTGGCGATGCGTTGGGATCGGGGGTCGGGCCGGTTCTTTGCGTTCGTGCTGTTGGCATGCGCGCTGGTCTGCTTCAACCGCCACTAGCACGCGATGTAGGGAAGCGGCGTCTGGAGAGCACGCCGATCGCGCCGCTTCGCACGTCGTGACCATCGACGACCTCGCTGAGGGGTCCACGGCCGCTCGGCCCACCGAGCGCGCGAGGCTGCTGCCTAGATGTAGTTCCCAGACGTCCTGTATCCGATGACTGGCTTGGCGGACACTGTTGGTGGCCATCGGGTGGACGTGGGGCCGCCGATCGGGCCGGCACGCCAGGGGGTGGAGGATGGGAACGCCGGTGCTGTTGCTGGTGGATGAGGACCGCGCGGTGCTGGAGGCGCTGGCGGGCGACCTTGGCCGCCGCTTCGGGGTCGACTACCAGCTCCTCGCCGAGGGTTCGCCGGCGGCGGCGCTGACCACCCTGGGGCAGCTGGCGGCGCGGTCGCAGCAGGTCGCCTTGGTGCTCGCCGGCCAGCAGATGACCCAGATGAGCGGGGTGGAGTTGCTGGTGGCGGCCCATGAGGTGCACCCGGCGGCCAAACGGGTCCTGCTGGTGAGCCGGGGGGACTACACCGCGGCCCACCCGGCGGTGCGGGCGATGACGCTGGGCCAGATCGACTACCACCTGTTCACCCCCTGGCAGCCTGCGGAGCGGTGGCTGTACCCGCCGGTGAGCGAGTTCCTGGCCGACTGGAGCAAGACCCAGGAGCCGTCGTTTGTGGCCATCCGCATCGTCGGCCGGCAGTGGGAGCCAGGTTCGCACCAGCTGCGCGACATCCTGACCCGCGTGGCCATGCCCTACCGGTTCTATCCCCACGACTCGCAGGCCGGACGCCAGCTGCTGCAGCAGGCCGGCCAGGACGGCAGCCGGCTCCCGGTGGTGATCTTCCGCACCGGCCGGGTGCTGGTCGACCCCTCCCACGCCGAGCTCACCGAGTTCCTCGGCGCCAGCACCCGTCCCGAGCCGACAACCTACGACCTCGCCATCGTCGGTGCCGGCCCCGCCGGGCTGGCCGCGGCGGTCTCCTCAGCCTCCGAGGGGCTGCGCACGCTGGTGTTGGAACCGGAGGTGTTCGGTGGCCAGGCCGGGACCAGCTCCTTGATCCGCAACTATCCCGGGTTCCCGCACGGGATCAGCGGTGATGACCTGGCGTTCCGGACCTTCGAGCAGGCGTGGCTGTTTGGGACCAACTTCGTGTTCGCCCAGGCAGCGACCTGCCTGACCACCCGTGGCTCCGAGCGGCTGCTCCGGGTCGCCGATGGCCGGGGGGTGGCCGCCCGGGCGGTGATCCTCGCGCCGGGGGTCGCCTGGCGGCGGCTGGGGGTGCCCAGCCTGGAGGCGCTGGCGGGCGCCGGGGTGTTCTACGGCGCCGCCGGCAGTGAAGCCCACGCCATGGAAGGCCAAGCGGTGTTCGTGGTCGGCGCCGGCAACTCGGCCGGGCAGGCCGCCATCCATCTCGCCGAGCACGCCGCGTCGGTCGCCGTGCTGGTCCGCGGCGAGGCCCTCGGCACCACGATGTCCGACTACCTGGTCACCAAGCTCCAGGCGACCCCCAACATCTCCGTCCGGCTGCGTACCGAGGTGGTCGACGGGCAGGGCAGCGGGCGCCTGGAGCGCCTGACGCTCCGCGACGGCCGCAACGACGTCACCCAGACCGTCGCGGCGGCCGGCCTGTTCGTGCTGATCGGCGCGGAGCCGCGCACGCACTGGCTGCGCGAAACCGTTGGGTGTGACCAGCGAGGCTACCTGCTGACCGGTCGTGACCTCCTCGGTGCCGGCGGGCTGCCCACAGGCTGGCCGCTTGTGCGCCCACCGCTGTTCCTGGAGACCAGCCTGCCCGGCGTGTTCGCCGCCGGTGACGTGCGCCACCGGTCCATCAAGCGGGTCGCATCAGCCGTCGGGGAGGGCGCCATCGCCGTCCAGCTCGTCCACGAGTACCTCGCCGAGCAGGCAAGCTGAAGAGACTATGCCCGATACGGCTGAATGCTCAAAGGGAGCGAAACGACGCCTTAGGGCACTCCGCACGATAACGTTGTGGTTCATGGAGGCCGGGGAAGCGGGTTGGGAGCGATGCTGTAGTTCCATTCGCTGTGGAATTCGTGGCGGCGGATCGGGACCGCGGCGAAGTCTTTGTCGCTGACCTTGATCCCCTTGGGGTAGGTGCCCTGGTCCAGCTCGGCGTGGACCCGCAGGCCGGTGCGGGTGGTGGTCGCCCCCATCAGTTCCACGGCCGCCTCGTCGCTCTCCAGCGGCCGGCCACGCCAGTTGGTCGAGATGTGGCTGAACAGGCGGTGCTCGATCTGGGGTGAAATGCAAGCCGAGCGGACCTGCTCAGGCACGCCTGCGGACCGGCCGCGGCCCTCGGCGCAGCCTGATGTGTCGTGGGTCTTGAGCGGGCTAGGCGGCGGGATCCCGGGAAGGTGTGAGGGCGACGTGGAAGCCGAGCTGTTGGAGTTGGGCAACGAGGCGGCGGGTCTCGCGTTCTGGGTCGCGGCGGCGCTGGAAGTAGTCGTCGCCGAGGTCATGGAAGCACTCGCCCGTGGTGAGCTGGTGCCAGATGAGATCGCTCAGGCTGTGCGCTACGGCGACAGCGGCCTTGTTGGGGCCGCGCCGCTTGGCGATCTGGCGGTACTGTGCGCCGAAGTAGCTCCCCCGCGTCCTGGCTGCGGCCCGGGCCGCTTCGATAAGGGCGCGCCGCAGCCAGCTGTTGCCTGGGGTGATCCCAACTCGGCGACGCTTGCCCGCCGACTCGTGATTGCCGGGGCAGACGCCGGCCCACTTCGCCAGGTGCCCAGGACTGGGGAACCTGCTCATGTCAGCGCCTGTTTCGGCGATCACGGTGTCGATGACCAGCCGGTCGAATCCCGGAACGGACGACAGCAACTGTTTGGCCGCCTGGAAGGGCTCGGTGCGCGCGTCGATCTGTTCGGTCAGCGCCGCGATGGTGGCGTCGAGGAAGTCGACGTGGTCGAGGATGCGGCGGGCGGCGACAGCGTGGTGCGCGCCGAAGTGCCCGGCGAGCGCCTCGGTCAGTTCGGGGATCTTCGGCCGCAGCTTGCCTTTGGCCAGGTTGGCTAACGCCGCCGGATCTCGCTGGCCGTCGATGAGCGCCTCGACCATCAGCCGGCCGGACTGCGTCAGCACCTTGGAGGCCACCGAGGTCAGTTTCACCCCGGCATCTTGGAGCACCTTCTCCAGACGCTGGATCTCCGCAGCCCGGGCGTCAGTCTGCGTCTTGCGGTAGCGGGTCAACTCCCGCAGCTCACGGATCGGTGGCGGTGGCACGAAGCTGGGCCGGATCATGCCATGGGCAGCCACATCGGCCAGCCACTCCGCGTCGGACATGTCGGTCTTGCGGCCAGGCACGTTCTTGACGTGATGGGCGTTGCACAGCCACACCTCGAAGCGCGACTCCAGCGCGTAGTAGACCGGCTTCCAGTACACGCCCGTCGCCTCCATCGCGACCAGCGAAACCCGACGGTCGGCCAACCAGCCGCCGAGCCTCTCCAGCGCCGCCGTTGTGGTCTGGAACCGTTCCTTCTCGGTGGCCACCCCTCCCCGCGGCCCCGCCACCCGTACGCACGCCGCGACGACGTCGCGATGTACGTCCAACCCTACGACCCGATCGTGGACTTGTTCCACGGCTCCTCCCTTCGTCGGGCCAACAACGACCCGCCGGGGAGGGACCTGGTTAGGAAACCGAATCTGGGGTTCGTGCTCGCAGCGACAATCCCAGGTCCCGCGGACCCTGCACCAGACTTGTTGCGGGCTCAGGTGCTCCAGTATCGAGACGGCGACCACGCCCGACGAGCCACACGAAGCATTTCATCACTCCCGGGTGGCCACAGGTCATGCAGACTTGTTCCATTTCGAGGTGCCGGGTGGGACGTGGCACACCGTCACCGCAAGGCCGGTCTCGGCCGCAAACCTTGCCAGCTCGGTCTTCCACAGCCGCACCCGGTCGCCGTTGCTGCCACCAGCGTCGGCGCAGACCAGCAGCCGGTCCGCCTGGGGGTACAGCACCCGGCCGGCCTGCTCCCACCAGCGGCCAGGCGTGGCCACGGCGAACGCGGCGGTGTCGTGGTCGACCCCGACGCTGACCCAGCCGGCGTTGGCGCCCAGGTCGTAGACCCGGTAGGGGATCGCCTTGCCGAGCGCGTCACTGGGGAAGTCGTGCACGTTGACCCCGACCGGCTCCCCCGACGGCTGCCACTCCCGGCCGGGGTTGTGGAACAGCCCGACCAGTTCCTTTTTCTTGGTGTCGACGCTGACGACCGGCTGGCCGGCGGCCAGGTGCTCGCGGGCCTGCTCGTTCACGTAGCGGAACTGCGCGTCCCGGTCGGGGTGCTCCCGCGCCCTCCAAGGTCTTGCGGGTGCGCTGCAACCGGTAGCCCTGCTCGCGCAGCAGCCGCCCGACGGTGTCGTCGCTGACCTGGAAGCCTTGCGCGCACAACGCGTCGGCGAGCTTGCGGGTGGGCTTGCAGGTCCACGCAGCGGCGAGGTGGGGTCGCCGCGGGTGTCGGGCTCGACCAGCCGGTCCAGCGCCTCCAACAGGCCCGGCTGGCGTTCGACCAGCCGCTTGGGTCCGCCACCCTGGCGGCGGGTGCGTCCGTAGGGGTCGGGTGGGTCGTCGAGCTCGCTGGCGCCACGGATGATGGTGGGGATCGACATCCCGGCAAGCTCGGCGACCCAGGTCACGCCGCCGTGGCCCAGCGCGCGGGCGACCGCCCCGCAGAGCAGGCGTCGATGCCGCTCGCCCAGGTGCGGCAGGACCCTATCGAGGACTGCTGAGAGGACCCATCAAGTGTCGAATCGCCCCCCACACGGCGAACCTACCGCAACCCCTCAGAACACTCAAACTTGTACCGCGGGGACCCCTTAGGGTACGCAAGTTCAGACGTGGCCTGTGAGCTGCCGTTTGCATGGGCGTGCGGGGTGGGACCGGGCACCTCTGCTGACCGACCCTGACCGTGGAAGCTATCCCGTGGCGGGCCGCGTCGTCTATCAGAGCTGCCGCTTCCCGTGCTTCGCTCCCGATTGCGGGGCCATGGGCGCGGCGCGTCTGACCTGCGCGCATAGGCGAACGGTCGTGCATAGGGCTGGGACATGCCCTGCCCTCGGGTCGGACCTCTGCAACCAGCTGACCGGCATGCGGCCTGCTGTGGAGCGGGGCAGGGCTGTCCGACTCCACCCGCGTACCAGGCGCTCCGGAGGACCGACGTATCGGCGGCGGTACTAGTCGTAAATAACTACGTATAGTTTGATGCCGCTCGGGTTGATCCTGGAGTGAACGCTCTCGGCCGTCCGTACGAACGGCTCGATGACAGCGTTGGCGACCTCCGCAGCGCACCGCCCGGCAGGGGCGGGGCGGACCCTCGTAGCGCCCGTTCCCACACCGCCGCCGCCTCGAAGGAGGCTCTGCGTTGCCGTACCCGAACGCAACCAGACGGCTCGCCCTCGGCATCGGCGTGGCCGGCCTCGTCCTCGGCGTCGGCGCCGCGGTCGTGCTGCAACGGGGAAGCTCGACCCCGGCTCCCACCCCGAGCGTGCAGCGCCTCGACCTGCCCGGCGCCCCGGTCGGCTCCGGCGGGACCGCCCCGGTCGGCTCTGGCGGGTCGGCCCCGGCGACGCCGGAACGGGCCAGCCGGTCGGCCACGCCGGGCAGCGCCGGCGCCGCGCTGCGGCTGTTCCTCGACGCCAACGCCAAGGGGGACTTCGCCAGCTCCTACCGGCTGCTCGACGAGGCCGGCCGCGACCGCTGGAAGTCGGTCGCCTCCTGGACCGACGCGCAGGCCGACCGCAGCCCCGTCACCGGCGTCAAGGTCGGCGGCGAGCGGCCCGGCAGGAGCGGCACGGTCGAGGTGACCGCCGACATGACCCACCCGGCCGGCATCGACCCGTTCGACGGGCTCACCCCCGGCCGCACGGTCGAGGTGTGGCGGGCCAGCCGCGAGGGCGGCGCGTGGCGGATCGCCGCCGGCCCGGTCTCGGTCCGGCCGGTCCTGCCCAGCGACCGGACCGCGCCCGACACCGTCCAGGCCTGGGTGGAGCGCCTGACCCGCTGCGACGACCCGGGCGCGGCCGCGCTGCAGGCCGTGCCCGACCTGGTCGGCCCGGCCGACCTGGCCCAGGCGCCCTGCCGCGAGCGCGGCACCTGGAAGGCGGCCGGCGCCCGCGCCTTCGAGGACGACGCCGACCTGCAGCCCTACGTCGCGGCCTTCGGGTCCGACGTGCAGACC
>DASYUT010000111.1 GCA_036000965.1 Actinomycetes bacterium | reverse complement strand
CGCGCAAGCGCCTCGAGCGACAGCTTCTCCATGCGTCCAATGTGACCACCCGGCCGCGCAACCGTCAACGACACCGCCGGACCCGCGAAGGTCCGCGAGGTCCCTGGGGCCGCCGAGGGCCAGGCGTCGTCGCTGCTGGCCGGTTGCGCTCGCGCCACAGAGCAAGGCTGCGCAATGCCTGCCACGACACACCTGCCAGACGGTCGCCCCCGCCAGCCCGACCGGTCAGGACGGCACGATGCCGTACGCGTCCATGATCGTCTTCAGCTCGGCCGGCCCGGCGTTGGCGTCGATCGCCGCGTGCAGCTCGGCGAAGTAGTCGTCCAGCCCACCCGGCGTCGCGATCAGCAGCGCCGTGGCGGGGCCACCGACGGACCGGAAGACGTGCGGCAGGTTGCGCGGCAGGAACACAAACGACCCCGGCCCGGCCTCGAACCGGTCGTCGCCGCACTGCACGTCCAGGGTCCCGGTGAGCATGTAGAAGCTCTCGTCCTCGCGGAGGTGGGTGTGCCTCGGCGGTCCGCCGTCGATGGCGAGCTTCATCACGGTGAGGCTGCCGCCGGTCGACCGGCGGGACGCCTTGACGTCGGGCCCCCGGTCCGGCACCCCCTCACCTCGGCTGACGACGTATCCACGGGTGACGGGCTCGTTCAGCATTAGGTGCCTCCCTAGATCCGTTTGGCGGCGTAGTCGCGGAGGCCGTGCTCGAGCAGAGCGAAGGCGCGTTGGCCGAGTTTGCGGACGTCGGCTGCGAGTCGAGCGGGCTCGTCGTCGGCCGAGACGCGGCGGCGTACGTAGTCGATCAGTGTGCGCTGGACGCCCATCAGCGCGTTTGCTGCCACTTGCGCGCTGAGGTCGTCGGCCGGCGCGTGGGTCTCGGCGGCGAGCAGCCTGGCGAGCGCGTCGGTGTAGCGGGCGATCGCCTGCTGCTCGCGCGCCAGCAGCGCCGGGCTGGCGGCGATCATGCGGTTGACCGTCCGCAGCCGCTCGAGCGCTTCGGGGTCACCGGCTTCCAGCTGAGCTAGCAGGCCGTCAGACTTGAGCAGGTAGCGCTGAAAGGCGACGAGCGCCGGCTCTCCGGCGTCCCGTGTGCTGATCGCTTCGACCAGCCGCGTCCCGAAGGCCTCGAGCCGGGAGTAGAAGAGATCCTCCTTGGTCGGGAAGTAGTTGAAGACGGTCGCCTCGGCGACCTGCGCCTCGCGTGCGACCTCGGCGACGGTCACGTGATCGAAGCCGCGGTCGGCGAACAACCGCCACGCGGTCTCGGCGATCAGCTGCCGCGTCTGCTCCTTCTTGAGCTCGCGAAGTCCCACTTCTTCTCCCCCTGAGCGTAGGGTAGCACGAAGTCTAGTGATACCCTATGTTTAGGGTCGGACCAACCAACGCCCCTAGGAGGTCCAATGACAGCATTGGCTGACATCCTCGACCTGGTGCAGCGCTGGGCCGCGGCCGAGCAGCAGAACGATGCCGGGCTCCTCGACGGGCTCCTCGCCGATGACTTCGTCGGCGTGGGCCCGGTGGGGTTCGTCCTGACCCGCGACCAGTGGCTCGTCCGCTTCCGCAATGGCCTGGAAAACCGCGCGTTCGCGGTGGAGGACCCGCAGGTGCGCGACTACGGCACCGCAGCGGTCGTGGTGGGGGTCTTGGCCCAGGAGACGAGCTTCCTGGGAGGTGACAACTCCGGCCGGTTCCGGCTCACGCTCCTAGCCGTGCGCCCCGCGGACCGCTGGCTTGTCGCCAACGTCCATATCGGGCCTCTGCAGAACGCCGCCGGCCCGCCCTCCGCGTGACAGCCGTGCGCGGGGAAGTGGCCGGCAGCAGGACGGTCAGTGGGTTCGAGGAGGCGGAGGTGCGGTGAGGATGCGCGTCAGCATCAGTGTGACGAACTACTCGTGGCCGAGCAGCCCGCAGGGTCTCGGCCCTGAACTGGCGCGGCTCGTCCGCGCCGCCGACCAGACCGGCGTGGACACCGCGTGGGTCGCAGACCACCTGATCCAGGCCGACCCGACCGCTGCACCCGACGACACCGAGATGCTCGAGGCGTACACCACCCTGGGGTTCCTCGCCGGACAGACCGAACGAGTCCGGCTCGGCACCATGGTGACCGGCGTGACGTTCCGGCCACCCGCCCTGCTGGTCAAGGCCGTCACCACCCTCGACGTGCTCTCCGGTGGGCGCGCCTGGCTTGGGGTCGGCGCCGGATACCAGGACGACGAGGCGCAGGCCATGGGCCTGCCGCTGCCTCCGGTCGCCGAGCGGTTCGAGCGGCTGGAGGAGACGCTGCAGATCGCGGCCCGGATGTGGGTCGGCGACGATGCCGCGTTCGAGGGAAGGCACTACCGGCTGCAGCGACCGGCCGGCAGCCCCCTGCCCGTGCAGCGCCCCCACCCGCCCGTCTTGATCGGCGGCACGGGAGAGCGCAAGACCCTGCGCCTGGTGGCGCAGTACGCCGACGCCTGCAACCTGTTCGACATTCCGGACGGCGGCCGCACCGTAAAGCACAAGCTCGATGTCCTCGCCCGGCACTGCGAGGAGGTCGGCCGACCCTACGAGGCGATTGAGAAGACGCTGAGCACTCGGCTGGAAGCGGGCGAGTCCACCGATGAGTTCATCAGCCGGTGTGCGGCGGCCGCGGCGCTCGGCATCGAGCACGTGGTCGTCATCACCTCCGGTCCGTGGACGGCGGGCGCGCTGGCCACCCTCGCCGCGGCCATCCCCACACTGCGGGAGGGCTTCCCGTGACGGCATCAGCCTTCGGCCAGGCAGCGGGCCCAGCCGATGCGGTCACGACTGCCAAGCAACGATCACGAGCCCCGGTCAGCCACGCAGCCCGAAGACCGCACCTCGTAACCGATGGAGGATCCCATGGAAGAGACGGTCGCGCCCTGCAAGACAAGGTCAACGCGGCATTGCTGGGGTCGGATTCGATCACGAGATGTGGGTCAGAACCAGCTCAGGCTGACATCGCCACGTGGGCTGCCGGTGGCTCTGAGGAGGATGACGACATCGGCTAATTGCTGCGGTTTGGGGCATCGCCGCGGGCGCCTGGCAGCTGCAGGGGCGGCTGCCGTCTGAGGACGTCGTCCAGGGTGGTCGCGGGGATGGTGGGGAACCGGTCTCGGATGGCGGACACCTCGACGGTCATGTCGGTGGTGTTCATGACGACCGCGGCTTGGGCTTGCCGGGCGAACACCGGGGAGACGGGTCGCGCCAGCAGCGACATCGCGCGCAGCATCGGCAGCGGGATGTGCTTGATGCGGCCGGGTTTGCCGCTGGCGGTGATGAGCCACTCGGCGAGCTGGGTGAAGGAGAGGTTCTCGGGGCCGGCGACCTCCAGGACCTGGCCGCGTAGCGACTGGTCGTGGACGGCGAGGTCGACGACGGCGGCGACGTCCTGGGCGGAGACGAAGTTGATGGGGTTGCGTCCAGGGCCGAAGACCAGGGTCTGGCCGTTGTCGGCGACCTTGGCGCCGATGATCGCCTTCCAGGTCTCCAGGTAGGCGGCGGGCCGGATGACCGTCCACGCCAGCCCGCTGGCTTGCAGTGCCTGTTCGGCGGCGTGCTTGGCGCGGTGCAGCGACATCGGATGGTCCTGGGCCGCGCCCAGCACCGACACCAGCACCATGTGCTCCACGCCGGCGGCGGCCGCCGCCTGGATCAGGGCGCGGTTGCCGTCGCGGTCGATCGACTCGGGGCTGGGCTTGCCGGGGCCCACGAACCCGTGCACCGCCGAGATCACCGTCGCGCACCCGCGGACCGCCGCGGCCACCGCGGTCGGGTCCCGCAGATCCCCGGCGAGGGTCTGGACCGTGTCGGGCAGCTGCCCTGCGCGGGCCGGGTCACGGGTGAGCGCCCGAACGGACTGGCCCCGATCGATGAGTAGCCGGGCTACCTGGGCGCCCAGCGTGCCGGTCCCGCCGGCCACCAAGATCATGACCGCACCCCCGCCGTGTCCGCGTCGGCGGCGGTGGTACCCACCACACGGTTGGTATGGGCGTCGACGTCGCCGCTGGTCTGCTCGACCGGCTCCAGGTAGAACCGCGCCGAGGTGATGGTGGCGTCGGTGACGCCGAAGATGACCACCCCACGCATCTGGAAGGCGGCCCCGTCGGAGCGGGTGCCGGAGATGTCCCACTCGGTCCAGACGGTGTCGCCGTCGACAGCGGTGCGCGGCACCCGCGCGTGGAGATCGGGCACGCCGGCAAAGATCTGGGTCCAGTTTCGGCGGACCTGCTGGCTACCCCGAAATCCTCGCTGTGGATGGGCCGGCGTCTCGTTGAGGTAGTTGTCGGCGAAGCAGGTCACCATCGTCTCGAGGTCGTGGGCGTTCACCGCCTCGAGCAGCCGCTCCACCACCACCGCCGGGTCCTGGCCCGTTCGGTTCATGATGACCTCCCCGGGTTTGTTACACTAGGCTGTAACTGATACAGGAGCATGGAACAGATCTATGGCCCACGTCAAGAGCAAGCGTCGCTACGACTCCAGCGGCCGCCAGGCCCAGGCCCGCCGTAACCGGGAGACGATCCTGGACACCGCCCAACGGCAGTTCCTCCAGGGTGGATACGCCGCCACCACGATCGCCGCGATCGCCCGGGAGGCCGGGGTGTCGGTGGAGACCATCTACAAGGCGTTCGGCGGCAAGCCGGGGCTGGTCCGCGCCATCTACGAGCGAGGCCTGACCGGGCGGGGACCGGTCCCGGCCTACCAGCGCTCGGATGCGATGCGGGAACGCGAAACCGACCCGGAGACGATCATGCGCAACTGGGGCGTGCTGACCACCGAGGTCGCCTCGGTGGTGACGCCGATTCGGCTCCTCATGCGCTCGGCTGCGGCCACCGACCCTGAGATGGCGGCGCTGCTCAACGCCAGCGACGACGAGCGCCTGGAACGGATGGCGCACCACGCCCGCTTCCTGCAGCAGCGCGGCTACCTACGCCAGGGCGTCACCCTGGCCGAGGCCACCGACGTCCTGTGGACCTGCAGCTCTGTCGAACTCTACGAGCTGCTCGTCCTGAAGCGCGGCTGGTCCATGCCGCGATTTGCAGAGTTCGTCGCTGACTTCATGATCGCCACACTCCTCCCCAAGTCCGTGTGACCCAGCCAGGCCGTGATCGCCACCAGTGCCGACTCCTCTCCCGCCGCGGATGGGGCTGTTAGAACGCATTACTTCGCCCCTGACGGTCGACAGCGACTGCGAAAAGGCCGGTCCGCACAGCGCTCAGCCCTTGATTGCTGATAAGGACGAGGTCCCAGGTTCAAGTCCTGGCAGGCCCACCCCACCACCTGTGACCAGCGGAAACGCTGGTCATCCTCATGTCCGGGCCCGGCTGGGGACAGCGCATAACGCTTGGACAGCGCATCACTTCGCTCTCTCCCCCGGCGACCGGCTGTAGACGCGATCGCATTCAAATCGGCGCTCTACACCTGAGTCTGTTCTCCGGGATTACCCGCCGTACCAGCGCAAACACTGTACCGCTGAAGACCGCTTGGGCCGCTCAGCTCAGACGGTTCCCCAGACGCCGGAGCGGCGGTAGCCGGCCAGCATGGCGAGTCCGATGGCGAGCTGGGCCAAGCCGATGAGCCCCTGGAACACCACATACCAGGTTGGGGTGCTCGCGCGCAGGACACCGGCGAGCTGCAAGATGGCCACCGGCACGCGCAGCACCCCGAACAGGAAGGCGACCAGGATCAGCCAGAAGGTCCAGCGCCAGCGCCGGACCACGCCAATCGACAGCAGCGCGATGAAGGCAGAGAGCGCGATCAGGAAGGCGATCTCGGCCCACCGCACGCGGCTGGGCGGGAGCTTGAGCGCCTCGTCGTAGACGTCGGGCGCTGCTGCGAGGATCACGACCAGGCTGGCCCAGACGGTGAGGAAGAAGCCGAGGACCAGCGCCTGCGTCCGGTTGACGATCACGCACCTCCGATTCTGACGGTGGACTGCGTGCCATCCGGTGTACGGGTGGCCTTGTAGTGAGGCCTTGAGGCCGGCTCTCCAGGGTGCCCAGGGGGCCTGCCGGCCGAGGATGGCCTTGATGCGTTGAGGGAGACTCCTCACAGCGCCTGCCTGCACCTGGCGCGGCGTGGACGCCAAGGCTGGTGAGGCGCCCAGTCTCCTACCTGGTTCGTTCCGACTCCGGCCCCCGATTCGGCAGCCGCTGGAGGGGCAGGAGACGGCCGTCGGACAGGGTAACCCCGATGAGCACGATCACGGCACCGACGAAGAGGTTCCAGGTCATCGGCTCAGCGAGGACAACCACGCCCAACGTGACTGCCACGACCGGCACCAGGAAGTTGGCGGTGGAGGCGGCGGAAGCCCCCTCGTCCTGAATCAGCTGGTAGTTCAGCACGTAGGCGGCGGCGATACTGAGCACCCCCAGCACCAGCACCGCCGCGACGACACTCGGACTGAGTGCAATCGGCTGGCGAGCCACCACAGGCGCCGCCAGGCCGAGCAGCACCGCGCCCATGCCGAGCTGGCCGGCGGCCAAGACCAATGGCGGGACGCCGCGGCCGGTCACAAACCGGCGTGCGTACACATACCCCACCGCGTAGCAGGCCGCGGCCAGCAGGCAGGCGCCGATGCCGGTGATCGAGCTGCTGGCCTGGGGGCTGTGCCAGGGGGCGGCAAGCACGACCACGCCAAGAAGGCCCAGGGCAATTCCGGCCGTCCGCGGGAGCGAGATGGGTTCGGCTCGCAGGGCGACGGCCAGCAGGAGGGTGGCTAGGGAGCCGGTCGGGCATCGGGTTTAGGCGGCTTGCTGGGCTGGTGAGGGTTGGCGGGCGATGACATGGAGGTTGTGGACCACCGCAACCCGGCGCAGGTCGAACAGGTTCTTGCGCTGGCCCAGGTAGCGGGCGCGTCGGCCCTGCCAGCGGCCGACATGGGCCAGGGTGTGCTCGACCGCGACCCGCTCGCGCAGCTTCGCCCGTCCCAGGGGGGTCTGCTGCCGCTCGCGCAGCTCGGCCAGCAGCCGCTCGTCGGGGTGGATCTGCACGCTGCGCCCTCGCGGGCTGGTGGTGCACCGCTCCCGCAGCGGGCAGGCCTGGCAGGCCTGGGCGGGGAACTGGACCCTGCCGCCAGGGACAAACGACATCGTCTGCTGGTTCGGGCAGGTCAGCAGCCCCCGATCGAAGTCGAGGGTGAACGCGGTCTTGGCCAAACGGGGACCGTTGCGGACTGGGAACGCCTTGCAGAACACCGCAAGGTCCTCGGCGCGGCCGCTGACCAGGCTGCTGGGCAGGTACGCCCGATCGATGTGCAGCTCGCCGAGGGTGGCGTCCTGGGCGTCCAGGTCAGCTTGGAGTTGCTCGGCGACCTCCGCCTCGGGGACATTGGCGGGGGTGACCCCGACCGCTGGGACCAACTCGGTGTCCAAGTCGGTGAGCACATGCCGTTTGGAGCCGTCGATCCGCAGGCTCCTGGTCTTGCGGCCGTGGCGCATCTGCCCATCCTCAATCGAGATCCGCCGGTCTTTGGCCACCCCCCGCCGGATGCTCGCCACACCGGACGCATCGATGGTCACGTCCTGCTCGCGGACCTGCCCGGCCGCCGCCAGGCCCGCTGCTACCCGCGGGTCGTCCCCACCTGACACGGCGGCGATCAACTGCTCGACCTGCTCCACCGCGCCCAGTACCACCCCCAGCGCCTGGCCCAGGGCGGCCGGGTCGTCCCAGTCCAGGTCCAGCGCAGCCTGCAAGCTCGACGCGCCAAGCTCAGGGACGCCCGCCTGGGCGGCCAGCACCCTGGTGCCCTCCGCCAGCCCCCACCCCTGCTGGCGGGCCAACACGCCCAAGACCTTCCGCAAGGCGTGGCCCATAAGGTTGATCGTGTCCTCCACCCGCCCCGCGCCCCACAGTGGGCTTGAGTCCAACGCCGCCCGCAACCGCCCCGCCGCCACCCGACCGGTCGCCTGCCCGTACAGCGCCACGGTGCGCTCCACCAACCGCCGGTCCAGCCCATGCTCGATCAACCGCGCGCGGAAGCCGACCAGCGTCCCCTTGGCAAACGGCGCCTCGGCATGGTCCATGCAGTCCAGCACCAACTGCCAGCGCCGATCCATCACCGTGGCCTCGACCACCTCGTCATCGCTTACGCCGGTGTAGGCCTGCAAGATCGTCGCCAACGCCAGCTGCGCGGGCGGCGTCGGCGGCTGCCCGACCCGCTTGTCGAGGTACATGCCGGCCAACTCGGCCTGGAACGCCTCGTCGAACAACTCGTGGCGATGCGCACGCAGCCATCCAAACAGCTTGGCCCGGCGGGTCCGCTTGATCACCTCCCGCTCCAGCCGCGACGGCTCCACCGGCGGCTGCCATACCCCAGGACGCACCAGCCCACCACCCCTGTCACCGGGCGGGACGCCCTCGCCCCGCAGAAAGGGCAACCTACCCGATCCAGAAACCCGACCGGCTCCCTAGCGGGGTGGTGGCGTTCAGCACCCCGGCCAGGCTCGAGGCGATGTGCTGCTCGCCCCAGCTGAACAGGAAGTAGGGTGCGATGCTGCCCACTATTGCCATCACCGCCAGATGGCCCCAGAGCTCTGGGGACCTCGGCAGCCGCAGGCGTCGCAGCACCACCACGGCCACGAGCACCGCGGCGCCGGTCACGAGTTGACCGAGGACAATCTGTGCCGGGCTTAGCCCCCGAAGCGCGACCTTGATCCACAGGAACCCTGAGCCCCAGAGCGCCGCGGGCGCGCCCAGGCGGGCCAGGCTCTGGCGGCCTATGGCCAGGTTCCCTTGATGAGCGACCGCCGGGCCAGCAGGTAGCGCTCGTGCAGGTCTCGCGTCTCAGGAATCTCGGCGTAGTTCGTCATCAGGACCGCATCCAGCTCCGCCACTCGACCCAGGGTGCTACCAAACTTGCGCTCTGAGTCTAGTGCCTGGCGGCCGAGGGCGGCCGCGCCGAGCGGTACGCTTCGCGCGATTTTTTTGATTCGTCGCGTCCGCGTTCTTGGCGGACCTTCGGCCCGCGCCGCCTTCGGCGGTAGTCCACGCCGTCCCAACTATCCAGACAAACCCGCACTATGTCGAGGCCCTGTTGAACGAGCCGACGTCCGCTGCGGAACCGGGCCGTAGACTGGTGAAGCGCAGGCGACCGTTGCTCGACGCTTCTCGAGTCTCGCAGTCACTTGACGCGCGACCGTGGCGCACCGATCAGCTTGGAGCGTCACCAAGGAGTGATCCAGGGCATGAGCTACCTCAGCGGCACGCCACGAGCGCTTCCCGACCAGCCGGTTCCTACCATCGACCCCGAGATCGACCGGCTCGCCCACATGATCGTCGACGGGCTGATCGCGCGCCTGGCTGCCGAGCCTGCCGTTCCCGCCACGAGCCTGCTCGAGAACCTGGCTGACCAGCTCCAGCAGGCCGCGACGCTGCGCCGACTCAACGTCGTGCGGCGCATGCCGGCATCGGGGTCAGCCACCCCGCAGGCGGCGACCCCTCGTCGGGCCGGGTCGCAGCGTGGTTGACAGGAGCAGCCCGAGCAAAGGCACCTAGGGTCTGTTTCAAAGGTCATAGCCACTCGTTGATCGTGGCGACGAGCACGGTCGCCTCGTAGCGGACGCTGAGCTAGTCGTAGCGGGTGGCCACCGCCCGGTGCCGCTTGAGCCGGTTGATCCCGCACTCCACCGCGTGGCGCTCGCGGTAGTCCAGCTTGCAGAACCTCGGCGGCCGGCCACCACGAGCGCCGCGCCGCTTGCGGTTGCGGAGCTGGTCGTCCTTCTCCGGGATGGTGCAGCCGATCCCACGCCGGCGCAGGTAGGCGCGGTTGGCGTGGGCGCTGTAGGCCTTGTCGGCGCGGACCCTGTCCGGCCGGGTCCGCGGCCGGCCCGGGCCCAGACGCGGCACCCAGATCCCGCTCATGACCGCCGCAAACTGCGGGGAGTCGCCACGCTGCCCGGCGGTGACCACGACCGACAGCGGCCGTTGGCCCTGCTCGACCGCCAGGTGCAGCTTGGTGGTCAGCCCGCCCCGGGACCGCCCCAGCGAGTGGTCGGCGGGCTCGGTGTCGACCCCGCCGGGGGGCTCGCGCTGGAGGTCCCCCTTTTGCGCGCGCCCGCGGCGTGCTGGTGGGCGCGGGCGATGGTGGCGTCCACGCTGACGTCCCAGGTGATCAGCCCCCTCGCGTCCGCCTCGGCCTGCAACTGGGTGAGGATCCGCTTCCAGGTGCCGTCGCGCTGCCAGCGGCGGAACAGCCCGTAGACGGTCTGCCACGGCCCGTACCGTGGGGGCACGTCCCGCCACGGCGCCCCGGTCCGGGTCCGCCAGCGGATCCCGTCGATGCGCTGCCGCTTGGTCCACCGTGGTGGACGTCCGGGCTTCTTGCCCGCCGGCAGCAGCGGTTCCAGCCTTGCCCACTGCTCGTTGGTCAGATCTCCCCGTCCCATGGACGGAGCATCTCACCAGAGCCTCCGCCTTTTGAAACACGCCCTAGAGCCCCGATATTTCAGGAAGCCATGGAGTGTGAACGTCTTGGCCTGGTTCGCCTGCGCTTGCAGGATCGACGAGCGGTATCGGCTCGGCGGCCTTGCCAAGCTCGACAGGACCCACGATGCGGTCGCGACAGCGCCCGGTGCACGCGCTGCAATATCGAGTTGACGTGCCAGTCCACTCGGGGCTACAGTAAACCATATGGTTAAGTATTCTACGCTGGATCGCACGTTCTCGGCGCTGTCGGACCCCACGCGCCGCGACATCCTCCAGCGTCTGGCGCGCGGACCCGCCACCATCAGCGAGCTCGCGCACCCCTTCGACATCTCGCTCCCAGGCCTGATGAAACACGTCCGCATCCTCGAGGACGCGCACCTGGTGATCACCGAGAAGCAGGGCCGGACCCGCCAGTGCCGGCTCGGACCCGAGCAGCTGGACGACGCGGCACAGTGGATCCAGACCTACCGGCGCCGTTGGGAGGGCCGGCTCGACCGGCTCGAGGGCTACCTGGACAAGAAGAAAAGAGGACAGCGGTGAGTCACAACCTGAAGCTGGAGCGCCTGTTCGACGCCGCGCCGGAGGCGGTCTTCGACGCGTTCACCGACCCGCAGGCCCAGAAGGAGCTGTACGCCGATGCGCCGGACTGGATCGTGAAGGCCGAGTGCGACCTGCGGGTGGGAGGCCGGTGGACGATCGCGTTCGGGCCTCCGGGAACCACGCCAGCTCGCGAGACCAACGTGTTCCAGGTGGTCGACCGGCCGCGGCGCCTGGTCTACCGCTCGACGATGACGATGCCGGACGGCTCCAGCGTCGACACGGGCATGGACGTCACCTTCCAGGAGCAGGATGGCAGGACCCGGTTGACGATCGTGCAGAGCGGCTTCCCGACCGCCGAGGTCCGGGACGAGTTCGCGGGCGGCTGGGCCAGCATCCTCGACGGGCTCGGGCGCGTCGTCGCCGCGAGGGTCACGGATCGTTCATGCACGTAGTCATCACCCGCCAGGCCGGGCGGCGGGAGTGGATCGGGCTGGCGGTGCTCGCGCTTCCGTGCCTGCTGTATGCGATGGACCTGACGGTGCTGAACCTGGCGGTCCCACATCTCAGCACCGACCTGCGGCCCAGCAGCACCCAGCTGCTGTGGATCGTGGACATCTACGGGTTCTTGGTCGCCGGGTCGCTGGTCACCATGGGCACCCTCGGCGACCGCATCGGCCGCCGCCGGCTGCTCCTGATCGGCGCGGCGGCGTTCGGCGCCGCCTCGGTGCTGGCCGCCTGGTCCACCAGCGCGGGGATGCTGATCGCGGCCCGCGCCCTGCTCGGGGTCGCCGGGGCCACCGTGGCGCCCTCGACCCTGTCGCTGATCCGCAACATGTTCCTGGACCCGCGGCAGCGCACGGTCGCCATCTCGGTGTGGATCACCAGCTTCTCGGTCGGCGGCGCGATCGGGCCGCTGGCGGGTGGGGTGCTGCTGGAGTGGTTCTGGTGGGGGTCGGTGTTCCTGCTGGCGGTGCCGGTGATGGCGCTGCTGCTGGTGCTGGGGCCGCTGCTGCTACCGGAGTTCCGTGATCCCCGGGCGGGTCGGTTGGACCCGGTCAGCGCGGCCCTGTCGGTGGCCGCGGTGCTGGCGGTCATCTACGGGCTCAAGCAGCTCGCCCAGGATGGCCTCGGGTGGCCGCCCGCCCTGTCGATCCTGGCCGGCCTTGTGGTCGGGGTGGTGTTCGTGCGCCGCCAGCACCGGCTGGCCGACCCGCTGCTTGATCTTTCGTTGTTCCGCTCCCCCGCCTTCAGCGCGGCCCTGACCACCAACCTGCTCAGCTTCTTTGTTGGGTTCGGCGCCTTGCTGTTCATCGCCCAGTACCTGCAGCTGGTGCTGGGGCTGTCGCCGCTTGCGGCGGGCCTGTGGATGCTGCCCTCCTCCGGCGGGTTCATCCTCGGGTCCCTGCTGACCCCGGTGCTGGTGCGCCGGGTGCGCCCAGCCTTCGTGATGGCTGCCGGCATGGTGCTGGCAGCGGTCGGCCTGGGGCTGTTCACCCAGCTCGACAGCGCCGCCGGCCTGGCGGTCCTTGTGACCGGGTCGGTGGTGTTCTCGCTGGCGCTGGCTCCGGTGGACACCTTGGCAACCGACCTGGCCGTCGGGGCCGCACCGCCGGAGCGGGCCGGGGCGGCGTCGGCGCTGGCGGAGAGCAGCGCCGAGTTCGGCGGAGCGCTGGGCATCGCGATCCTGGGTGTCATCGGCACCAGCATCTACCGCAGCCAGATGGCCGACAGTCTCCCGGCCGGGGTCCCGGGCGAGGCCGCAGCGGCCGCGCGGGACACCCTCGGCGGCGCGGTGGCGGCGGCCGGGCAGCTGCCCGACCAGCTCGGACAAGCGCTGCTCCGGGCCGCCCGCCAGGCCTTCACCCAAGGCCTGCACTCGGCCTTCACCATCAGCGCCGCCGCCGCGATCGGTGTCGCCATCCTCGCCGCGATCCTGCTCCGACGCCTGCGCCCGAGCTCCGAGCCCCAGGCTCGACTCGATCCGGAGAGGACGCAGCGAACTGAGCGTCGAGACAAGATCCAACCAAGAAGTGAGCGGCAAGTATGAACGGTCACCAATGCCTCATCCGGCTGCATGATCGGCCGGCCCGGCAGATCACGATCACGTCATTTGAGCCAGAACCAGAACCGCTGCGGCCCGGTCTTCGGCGGTCTGGTGGTTGTCGGTGGCCGTATCCCTTGGTACGACCACCCCGTGTCCACCTTGCCGGGCTGCTGGGGGACGCCGACAAGACGATGCCCGCCGTGCTCTACGGTGTCGGGCGGGGCAACGCAACCAGGCAACGACTCCGTTTTGCCCGGTGACTACCCGCGCGCCCTCGCCGGTGTGCTCGCGCTGGTGTGGACGGGCGTGCTCGCGCTGGCCGCCGTCGGCCACCTCCGCGCTCGGGGCTGGACCGTCCGCATCAGGGCGCCGTAGGAGCAGCCAGCCCTGTTGTTCAAGGTATTTGCTTCCACTCCCGTAGCTCGTCTGGAACAACTGAAGGGACCATCCGTGTCGCACCACTTCGACAGCGCCGCCGACCGCGCCGACGGACGCATCAACCCATGTGACCTGTACGCTTTCCCCGCCGCACCCGACACCACCGCGCTCATCCTGACCGTCAACCCCGACGCCGGACGCTCCTCCCCGACAACCTTTCGACCCGACGCGCTCTACGAATTCGTCGTGGCCAGCAACGGTGGCACAAGCGAGGACCTCGCCCTCCGCGTCACCTTCACCGAGCCCGACGACAACGGGCAGCAACAGGTTCGGGTCCTCCGCGCCAACGGCCCCGCTGCCCACCACGGCACGGCGGGGACACCCCTGGGCGAGGGCCGCACCGGGGAGGTGTTCTCCCTCAGCGGCAACGGGCTGGCCTGGGCCGGGCTGGCCGCGGATCCCTTCAACGGCGACGGCATTGCCGTCGGCACGTTCCTCCAGGGCCTGACCGAAGGGCGCTACACCCCCGAAGTATTCACCGCCTCACCCAGCAACGCGTTCGCCGGCCGTGATGTGACCGCCATCGCGCTGCAACTCCCCAACACCGCCCTCGGCAGCACCCGGATCGCCCTGTGGGCACGGATAAGCCTCGACGGCCACGCCCCGCAACGACAGGTCAGCCGCATCGGCCAGGCAATGCTCCGCCCCCTGTTCTTCAACCCTCCCGACACCGAAGCGGAATTGGATACCCTGAACGCCGGAGCGCCGGCCGCCGACCGAGACACCCACGGTGAGCGGGTCCGCCGCATCGCCGGCACCGCCGCCCGCCTCGCCGGACTGTCCGATCCTGACGCCCACGCCGAGCGGGTGACGGCGGCATTTCTCCCTGACGTGCTCACCTACCGGCCCGGTCAGCCCGCCGCCTTCCACCCCGGCGATGGCAACGGGCGGGCGCTTGGCGACAACGCCTTCGACATCGCCGTCGCCGTTCTCGCCGGCTCGACCCTCGGAAACGCCTCCGCCCCACGCCAAGCCACCCCAGCGTTCCCCTACCTGTCCGCACCCCAACCGGCTGATCTGCCACCCCTCGCCGACTACTTTCGGTCTCCGCGAGCATCAACCCGATGAGACTCACAAGAACCACCAAACACCAGCACTGAGCTAGAGCCCGCTGAACGGGCGTGATCCGGCCGATCCTGTTTGCCGTATCGATCCGGTAGTTCGCGCTGCTGGCACCAGCGGGCAGACTCACGGGCATGCGCCCCCATCGGCACTGTTGCATTGAGCGATCACCCCGTCCGACTGCCTCCACTTCGCCGCTCGAAGACGACAGATCATCGGCACGGTGGAGTGGTTCGAGCCCTTCTTGGCGCCCTTCCATGAAGGAGAGCCTTCACGTTGCTGGGCTTCCCGGCGCATTCCGGCTCAATGCAACAGTGCCCACTCGCCACCCTTGAGGAGCAGGTCGAAGCGCATCGGCAGAGGACACAGACCACCTCGATGGAACCGATCCTCCCCGCCGCGTGTAGAGGCGGAAGGACACAGGATTGCCGCGGGGTGGAAGTCATGAACATGCGCTGGTGGCGGCTGCTGGCGGTGCCGGTGGCCGCGGCGCTCGTCGTCGTCGGCGGCTGCGCGGTCGGGGGAGGCCGCGATGCGTCGACCAAGTCCAAGGCGGTGGTGGTGCCGCCGGCGCCGCTGCCGCCGGCGGCGCTGCCGCCGGCGCGGGTGGGCGGGCCGCTGGTCGGCGTGGTCTCGAGCGCCAACATGGCGATCGAGCTGGCCCGGCTGGACCCGAGGACGTTGCGGCCCCTGCCGGGAAGCCGGCTCAAGCTGGAGGGGACCTGGCCCATGATGGCGGTCGCCTCCGACCGCTCCATGGCGGTCCTCGGCAGCGAGGCGGGCGACCTCACCGTCGTCGACCTGGTGCACCTGCGCCGGCTCGGCGCCGTGCGGACCGCCGTCCCCGGCGAGGCCGCCTTCGGCTGGAGCTGGGTCGGGCCGTCGCGCCTGCTGCTGATCGGCACCTCCCACGAGGCGGCCACAGAGGTGCTCGCCGTCGACGTCAGCGCCCGCCGCGTGGTCCGCCAGCAGCGCTTCGACGGCGTCGTGCAGGGGTCCGCGCGCCTGCCGCACGGGCTGGCACTGCTTGTCACCCCCGCGAACGCGATCGGCCGGGCGCGGCTGGTGGTGTCGGACGCCGACGCCGGCCTGCGCACGGTGACCCTCGCGGGGATCAACGCCGGCTTCAAGCAGCTCGACGACACCGACGGGTCGGGACCGCGGATGGAGCAGGCCGTGCCCGGGATCGCCGCCGACCCCGCCGGCCGGCGCGTCTACGTCGTCCCGGGCGGCGGACCATTGGCCGAGGTCGACCTGGCCAGCCTGGAGGTCACCTACCATCGGCTCGGGCGGTTCGAGTCGCCGTTGCAGCGGCTCGCGCGCTGGTGGGCCCCGCCGGCCGAGGCGAAGATCATTTCCGGCCCTTCGCGCAACGCGCTCTGGCTCGGCGACGGCCAGCTCGCCGTCACCGGCTACGACGGGTCCGCCAAGGGGCACCACATGGAGATCCCGTCCGGGCTGGAGCTGATCGACACCGCGACCTGGACCGCGCGCCAGGTCGACCGGCACTCGAGCAGTGCCATGCTGGCGGCCGGCAGGCTGCTCGCCTTCGGGACCGCCTTCGGGACGGGCCAGGACGGTGCGAACCAGGGCTACGGGCTGACCCTGTACGGGCCGGGCGACCGCCGGCCTGTGCACCGGTTCGGCGCGACGCAGGTGAGCTGGATCCAGGTCAACGGCGACCTCGCCTACGTCCAGCTGATGGATGCCAACGTCAGCAACGTGGAGGGCTACGCCGTGGTGGACCTGCGCTCGGGGCGTGTGCTGCACAAGGGCACGGGGAACGTTCCCGAGCTGCTGGTCCCCGACCGGGTGTAACGGCCTCAGGCGGGCGCGGGCACGCCGGCCACGGTCTCGTCGGCGATGCGCTCGACGACCGCCTATCGTGGCTTGGCTGCTACCGGCCTGGCCCACAGCTGCCCGGGCTCTTACACCACTTCCGGGACTCTATTGCCCACGCAGCGCTGAGGGCCGGCGGGTGCAGCGCGCTGGTTCGGTAGGGCGCCGCGAGACGGTCTCCGCAGGCCTTTGGGAGCGGCGGCGACACCTGGCTCCCCCCATGGACGCCGGTTCTTGGGCAACGTGGTCGCGGCGGGCACGGCGTACTTGGGGCGGCGGCTGTGGTTGGGGCGGAGGACGGCCGGGGATCAGGTCGTGGGCCACGTCGACAACCCGCCGCCGAGTCGAACGAGCGGCGGTGCGGAGGCACTCGAAGGCGACGGCCGCATCGATGCCTTCCTTGGCCATCAGAATGCCTTTGGCCTGCTCGATCAGCATCCGGCGGTCCAGCGCCGTCTGCAACTGCGCCGCCAGCCGTCCCTTCACGTGCGCGGCGACCGCCGCAGCGAGCAGGCTGGCGACCACCCGGGGCGTAGGCTTGGACGGCGCTGACTTCACGGTCGTCCCAATCCCGGGGTGTTGCCGAGTAGACGCCTAGGGTGCCAATGGGGTCGCCGTCCAGCTCTATCCGTACGCTGAGGGCGGCGGTGGCGGCCAGGCCGACGTGTCCGGCCCGTCTACGTACTGCGATCTCGGCCGGGCCGATGTTGCAGGTGCCCGGGACGTACCGGTTAACCATGGCAAGCCCCTTCGGATGATCCACAACGGTTGCTTGCTGTCAGGCGGGAGCGCAAGAAGCTCGCCACCCGACAGGCGCTGCTGGACGCGGCGCTGCGGCTGGTGGCCGAACGGGGCTTCGAGCAGGTGACGGGTGGAGGACATCAGCGAGGCGGCCGATGTCGCCCCGCGGACGTTCTTCAACTACTTCTCCTCCAAGGAGGAGGCGGTGCTCGGCAACGTCCCGGAGAGGGAGGCCGTGGTCCACCGGATGGTGGTCGACCGTCCCGCCGCGGGAAGGACCAGACCATGACGACCCAGTCCGAACAGCCGGCAGCGGCCGCATCGACGCCGAGCGGCTCCGGAACCTGCTCGCCGGCTGCCTCCCGGACGCCGACCCGCTGGTCTTCGCGGTCGATGTGACCACCTGGCCGCGCCGCGACGCGGCGTGCAGCCCGCAGCGGGGCCACTACTACCACCCCTCCCGCCACTCCGCCGGCCAGCCGGTCATCACCGGCTGGGCCTTCCAGTGGATCTGCCAGCTCAGCTTCCACCGGGACTCCTGGACCGCGGCCGCCGACGCCCGCCGGCTGCACCCCCTGGGCGACGCCGACCAGACCGCCGTGGCGCAGATCCGCGCGCTACTGGCGCGCCTACCCGCCAGCGAGCAGCCACCGCTGTTTGTGTTCGACGCCGGCTACGACTCCGCCCGGCTCACCCTGGACCTCGCCGGCACTGCCGCAGCCGTGCTGGTACGGCTGCGGGCCGACCGCTGGCGTCGAGCTCGTCGACCATCTCGACGACCTCGATGTTCTCGTCGGCGAGGACCTGGTAGACGTTGTCGATCTGCTCAGCCGACAGGTCGACGGGAGCCAGCGCCTCGATCACCTCTTCGGTGGTGATAAAGCCGCGCTCCTTGCCTCGCGCAACCATGTCCTGCACCTGTGAAATCTGGGACAAGGGACTGTCGCTTGGCATCTTGTCCACTCTCTTGCAAGAACGATCCCTGGAACTAATCCCCAGGAGGGAACAATCCGTCAAGAGGCGATCACTCGACCCGAGTATGGCGAGGGTGTGCTCGTCAAGCGGCACCATCCGCTCGCTTGCGAGCTTACCGAGCGGGACGCGCAGCCAGGTGCCGTGGCTGGCGGAGTCGACCAGGCAGTCGAGCTCGAGGTCGAGCAGCTCACCGACGCGCAGCCCGGTGGCCCGCAGCAGCTGCAGCAGTGGACGCCGCGGAGTTTTCTCGTAGTCGCCGTCACAGCATGTGGAAGTCCTAGTTGATGCTTGCACGCTGAATGGGTCGCATGCGAGACTTCAGCCCTGAGGTCCCTTATCTAGCATTGCGCCACAGCCACAAGCCCAGTAGCCCATCAGAAGCTGGTGGAAGCGCCTGTCGTCACAGCGAGCTGATGGGGCCGCAGACGGGGGTGTGGGATGCGATACCCTCGGAAATCCGCATCCCCTTCGGATGACGATCCAGGCTGGGGACCTGCCTCATCTGTCTACTCGGAGACCGTGGCGGTGCTGAGGTTCGGCCGTCAGATGAGGGTGCGAAGTAGGGACAAGATGGGCCACTTCTGGGCCACCTCGCCGTTCGGGTCGAGCGCTCGACCTTCCGCAAGACGTTCCTCACGTGTTCTGTGGCCCGGAACAGGGATGTGGCTTGGGCAGCACAGACGCTTGACACAATGGTTCTCAGGCTGCGTCGGCTTTCGGGGAGCGCCATTTGATGGCGCTGCCCTGTGGCGATTCCCGGAGGGCTAGAAGCTTCCTATCGTGACGGCTTGGCGAGGAGGACGAGATGACCTCCGCAGTCGTGCAGCTCGCTATCGGAATGGTGTTGGTCTTCTTCTTAGTTGGTTCTGCGTGTTCGTTCCTCAACGAACTCGCCGCGGCGATCCTGAACCGGCGGGCTATCCACCTGCAGCGATGGCTGGTCAAGCTGCTTGGACCCGATAAGGACAGCTTTCTTGATCATCCGCTCATTCGGGAGCTTCGAGGAGCCCGTCTTGATCTTCGACGCGATAAACGTGATGCGTCGCAAGGAGCGTCACCGTCCGACGACGCGCCGACCGGCCTCCGACGCCTTCGGTATTCCAAAGTACCGTCCTACGTTTCGGCTGCCACATTCGCGACCACGCTGCTGTCGCTCCTGGGCAGGACCGACAAGGTTGGGGCCACTCCAGCAACAGCCAAAGACTTGAACACTGCGATCAGCAAGGAGCTGAAGGATCCCAGCCTGCAAGCTGTGTTGCGAACCCTGCTCCACGACGCCGGTGGTGATGTCGTGCAGTTCAAGCGGCGGCTGGAGCAGTGGTTCGACGAGGAGATGGACCGGCTGTCCGGCTGGTACAAGCGCCGCACCAAGTGGTTCTTGTTGCTCTGGGGACTCGGGCTTGCGATCGTGCTGAACGTGGACGCGGCGCTGCTGGTCCGGACGCTTTGGACCGACAGCACGCTGCGCGGCGCTGTGGTCGCCGAGGCCCAGCGGGTGGCCACCCCACCCACCACAGCGGCGGGGGCCTCTTCCAGCCCGACCACCACGGTCCCATGTCCCATCCCTGTGTCGGGTACTCCAGCAGGATCCGCGGCCTCCACAACGGCGCCAGACCCCCTTGACTGCCTCACAGCCAGAATTGAGAGCCTCCAGGCGCTACAGTTGCCGATCGGCTGGCCCGGTTGGCCGTTTCAGTCGGTTGTCTACCAAGGTATCGACAAGCGCGCCCCGCACCATCCCGCGGACTGGGGGCTGAAGACCTTCGGCCTGATCATCACCGCGCTCGCTGCGATGCAGGGAGGCCCATTCTGGTTCGACCTGCTCGGAAAGCTCATCAATCTGCGGCTGACCGGCCCGCCGCCCGCCAAGCCGGCGCAGGGCGATCAAGCACAACCCCAGCCCGCCGGCGCTCTCGCGTCTCGGCGAAATCAACCACCGGCCTAGCAAGCGGGCCCGAGCAGAATGGTGTTCTTGGGGTCGGTGCGGCGACCAGGTCGCGCAGAAGAGACGGGAGGGACCGTTCTAGGCGCTGACCGTTGTAGCGATCAATTCACTCTCGGTCGTGTGAGCGACAGCCAATGGGGGGTACATATGGGCTCGTCCACCGCCGGTACGCATGACCCGGCCGCCTCGACCAGCAAGCTTCGGCAAGCCGACTACGCAAATGCTGCGGCCGAGTGCGACGTCATCATGAAGGGCGGGATTACCAGTGGTGTCATCTATCCGCTGGCGGTCTGCGAGCTGGCCACCCGCTACCGGCTCCACAACGTCGGAGGGACCTCAGCGGGGGCGATCGCGGCAGCGGCCGCTGCGGCGGCCGAGCGTGGTCGCCGCCGACGCCTGGCCGACCCGGCATCGAGGGCCGGCGGCTATGGCCGGCTCGCCGAGCTGCCCGAGGAGCTCGGCGCGAAGCTCACGTCGTTGTTCCGGCCCGCGCCGTCCACCCGCTCGCTGTTCGAGATTATGGTCGCGGCCAGCAAGGCCCCGTCACGGCCGGCAGGTAGACAAAGGGTCGAGCTCGGCAAGCGGCTCGGGCCGAAGGTATGGCCGACGATCCGCGCCGTGGTCGGTCAGCGGCTGGGGTGGTTGCTTGTCGGACTGCTCAGCCCGGTTGCGCTCGCCGCCGCGGTCCTATGGCTGGGCGGACCGGCAAGCGTTTGGTCAGCAACGGCTGCGGTCCTGTTCGCCGTGCTGCTCGGCGTCGCGCTCGGGTTGGCGCTCGTCGTGTGGTCCCTCTACCGCGTCCTCGTCAACGACGTGCGGGACAACTTCTACGGCATCTGCACCGGCTATCTCGATGCCGCTGGTCGGGAGCGTGAGGAGGACGTCGCCGGGCAGCCGAAAGCGCTGACTCCCTGGCTGACCGATCTACTCGACGAGCTCGCCGGGAACCGGGACCGACCGCTCACCTTCGGTGACCTGTGGGGCGAGCGAGCCGCCGCCGACTACCGGGCCGCCTCCCAGGCCGAGGGAGGGTTGAGCGTCGCCGAGCAGCTTCGCCTGCGCGCCCTCCGCGAAATCAACCTGGAGATGATGACCACCGACTTGTCGCATGGGCGTCCCTGGCGCCTGCCGACCGACGAGCGCGTGCTCTCGTTTTGCCCTTGGGAGCTGCGCCGGCTGTTCCCGAGCCGGGTCGTCGACCACATGTGCGCCCACTCCAACTGGACCATACGACACCCTGACGGCGAGCCCGACCAGACCGACGTGCGCTGCCCGACCCACCCGGATCAGCGGCTACGGTTTCTGCCGTTGGCGCCCGACCTGCCCGTCGTGGTCGCGGCGCGCATGAGCCTGTCATTCCCGCTCCTGATGAGCGCTGTCGGTTTGTACACGGTCGACTACGAGCAGACCGCCCGGCCGGTCGTGTCCTGCTGGTTCTCTGACGGTGGCATCACCAGTAACTTCCCGATCCACTTCTTCGATGGCCTGCTGCCGCGCCGTCCGACCTTCGGCCTGAATCTGCGTACCTACCCGCCCGATCACCAGGACGAGGACGTCTACCTGCCCGAGCCGATTGGCAGGGTCGGTCGGACTAGCTGGAGGCCGATCACCAACCTGTTCGCCTTCGGGTCCACGCTCCTTGACACGATGCAGAACTGGGCAGACCGGGGGCAGATGGCCCTACCCGGGTTCCGGGATCGCATCGTGCACGTGTCGCACCGGCCGGACGAGGGCGGCATGAACCTGGCCATGGCCCGCGAGCAGATCCTTGAGCTGGCCGCTCGAGGGCAGCGGGCGGCTGAGCTGCTGGCCGGCACTGCCACGGGGCAGCGGTGCTTTGACTGGCAGCAGCACCGATGGACCCGCTACCGCACCGCCATGTCCAAGCTTGAGCAGGGCCTGGACCAGATGGGTGAGGCCTACGCCGGACCGGACAACTACCAACACTTCCTGGCCGCCTACCAGCCCGAGCACTACAGAGGCCGTACTGGGTACGAGCAGGAATGGCAGGCATTTGCCCGCAGCGGCCTGGCCGCGCTACTCCAGCTCGCGGCGACCTGGCAGCAGGGGATGAACCACTACGTCGATGGCACGCCACGGCCCAACCCAGAACTTCGACTGACTAACCGCTTCTAATTCGGGCTGGGAGAGCAAGGGAACCCGACGGCTCCGCCGCCTCCCCCTTGGACCCGGCTCCGCTCCGCCGCGCCGGGTACTGCCGCCAGCCCGCACAGCTCCGCGGCCGACCGCGGCGGTCGCCATCTGGCAGCTCAAGTCACACCCGGTGGGGCCCAGAACATTTGGGCAGGAACGGCCGCGGTGAGACCGACAGCCCCGTGGAGGGAGCGGTCAGCGTGACGGTCTGACAGGACGGCGCAGCGCAGGCTCACCTCCGGCCTACGGATCTGGCGGTTTGGGCATTGGAATCCCTCGCGGTGCGCAGCCGACATCGGCCGCGTTTGATCCGCAGGAACTACCCCCCTGGGCAACCCTTGCACGTACGCGCTGGACGAGGCGAAGGAAGTCTCGCTGTTGACCATCCAGGGGTCCAGGGAGACACTCCGACGTGAACTTGTGAAAGGGGAGGCCGTGTAACACCTGCGGGGTCGGTGGCGCTGGTGGTGTTCACGGCCGGGGTACGGCCGCGGGATCTCGCTGACGGTCCTGGACGAGTGGGTGCTTGAGCGGCTGGCCGAGTGGTGCGCTTCGCGCGGTGTTTCTGATTCGTCGCGGGCCGCGCCCGCCCCAGCCGCCTCCGGCCGATCTCATCCAGATTGCGGCCTCGGCAGTTCCCGTTGCGATCGTCGTCCGCAGTCCCGGCAGGGGCACCCAAGACCAAGACGGACAGCTCCATGGACTGTCCTCGAAGTTTTGGGTATAGGATTTGTGTGCCACCGGGCGTTCGGAGGTGGGATGCTGCGGATTCGCTTCCGTCCCCAGGATCTGGTCCGGGTCCGGTTCATGATCTCCCCGATGGCCGAGACGATCCTGAGCGTGGCCGCGCTCGGGCGCCACGACCCCCAGCCACCGTTCGAGGGCTGGCGGGACGCGCAGCGACGCAACCTCGTGGGCGCCCCGTCGCGTGTCCTGCTGGGCCTGGTGCCGGCGGACTGGCACCCGACGGTGGCCCTGGCCCCGATCGTCGGCGAGCGCCCGCTGTTTGACGAGGAGCTGGAGGCGGTGCTGGCGTTCAGCCCGCGCCCGCTGCAGGCCTTCCTGGCCACGCTGGACTCCCCCGCCCTCACCGCCAGGTGGCTGCCCATGCTCCCTGACGGCGCCAGCAGCGAGCGCCGGCTTGCCCGTGACCTGCTCAGCGACTACCACCGCCGCTGTATCGCCGAGTCCTGGCCGGCTGTCAGGGTCCAGCTGGAAGCCGACGTCGCCTACCGGACCGGCGTGCGCGCCGAGCAGGGGACGGGGGTGGTCCTGGCGACGCTGCACCCGGCAGTCCACTGGAACGACCCCGTCCTGGAGGTGGGCGTTCCTGGCCGCAGCCGCAGCATGGACCTTGGGGGTTGCGGGCTGGTGCTGGTGCCGTCGGTGTTCGCCTGGCCGGACCCGATCGTGCTGCTGGACGGCAACGGCCAACCCGTGCTGCTCTACCCGGCCCGCGACCAGCTGGCCTTGTGGAATCCGCCAGCCCACGACCGTGACGTGCTGGCGGTGCTGCTTGGCGGCACCCGGACGGCGGTGCTGCTGGCCGCCGCCGGTGGGGACAGCACCAGCCACCTGGCCCAACGGCTGGACGTGAGCGTCGCCTCGGCCTCCCAGCACCTGACGGCGCTCCGCAACGCCGGTCTTGTTGCCAGCACCCGCCGGGGGCGGGCGGTCCACCACGACCTCACCCCGCTCGGCGTGCAGCTGCTGCTGGCCTCCGGACGTTTCACCCACAGCTGAAAGGTGACGGTGACGCCCGTCGCGGGCGGCACCAGAATGCTGGTGGCCGCACCTATGTAGGGCTCTGCCATGCCTGTGTCCTGGCGTGGATCCTCTCCGTCGAGACGCTGGATCTCGGCAGTGACCTGAGATCCGGGATGCCCAGGCAAAGGAGATGCCATGGGACGACCAGGGTTTAGGATGTCCCTCCGCTGCATCGTCATGGCTTTGGTGACCCTCGGTGTACTGCTGGCCCCGGCTGGGGGCATGCGGGCGTCAGCCAGCGTCTGCCCGCTCACGTCGCCCGGTGGCAACCCGGCCGTCGTCGCCAACAGCGGTGGCCGGCTCGAGCTTTTCCTGGCCAGGGACGACGGCTCGGTCTGGCATAAATGGCAGACAGCGAGTGGAGGCTGGAGCGGCTGGCACTCGCTCGGGAGTGGCTTTTTCTGCACGATCGCCGTCGGCCGCAATAGCGACGGTCGGCTTGAGGTGTTCACGGTTACGGGCGGCGGCGCCATGTCGCACCGCTGGCAGACCAGCCCTGGGGGAGGCTGGAGCGACTGGGCCGACCTCGGCGGGAGCCTCAGGGCCACCAATCACAACCTCGCCGTCGCCGCCAACGCCGACGGGCGGCTGCAGGTGTTCGCGATCTCAGACCGCATCGACATCCCCGACCACGTGGTGACCAACTGGCAGCGCCCGGGCGGTGGCTGGTTCGGGTGGGCGGACCTGGGTGGCCCGGTCAGCACCTCTCCCGCCGTGGGCAGGAACCAGGACGGCCGGCTCGAGGTGTTTGCAGCCTACGACGACCACGCGGTGTACCACGCCTGGCAGACCAGCCCGAACGGGGGCTGGAGCGGCCTGGGCAGCCTCGGCTCCCCCGTCCTCAACCCCCGCTTCTATGCTCCCGCCGTGTTTCCCGCCGTGGGCAAGAACGCCGACGGCAGGCTCGAAATCTTCGTTCCCGCCTTCACATACCCCAGTCAGCTGGACCGTGCGCTGTTCCGCCGTTACCAGACCACGCCCAACGGCCCGGCGTGGAGCAGCTGGGTCAACCTCGGCGGGGCGACCATCTGGAGCGTGCCGAGCGTGGCCAGCAACGCAGACGGGCGGATGGAGTTCTTCGTGATTCGTGACACCGACCGCAGCATCTGGCACCGCTGGCAGACCGCCCCTAACGCGGGCTGGAGCGGCTGGTACGTCTTCGGCAGCGACCAACCGTACTCGTCGTACCCGGTCTCGATCCGCAACGCCGACGGCCGGCTGGAAGTCTTCGCGGTCGGCTTGAGTGACAACAACGTCTGGCACCGCTGGCAGCGCGCGCCCAACGCGGGCTGGAGCGGCTGGTACAGCCTGGGCCATCCGTGAGCCGCTGGAGCTGGCTCGGCCTAGTGCCATTGCACCGGCACACCAGGGCGCCGGTCAGTTCCGCCGGTCGGCGCTCCATGACGGGCCGGCGGCCATCCTGCGGCGTGGTGGTGCAGCCGCGCCAGCGCGGCATACCCCCACTGCGAACGTGCTCACCGTCGAGTTCCGGGGGAGCCCATGAAGCGGACTCTCCTTGCCTCTGCCCACAGCTCCTTCGACGGCGCAGCGCCACGCCCCATTCCTAGTGCACGATGCGATGTCCCGGGTGAGGAGGGGACGCTTGAAGCGACTGTGGGTCGTCGTCGTTGTCGCCGTCTTGGGCTTGCTGGTGCAGGCAACCCCGGTGGCCGGTGCCGCACCGCCGTTTCATGCCGAGGACTTCACGGGCAGTGTGCTCGCTGCGGTGGGCGACATCATGCCGTCCCCAGGGCAGGCGTCGGACGCCAACGCCCGTGCCGTCCGGTCGCTGATCGATAGTCACAAGCCGGACGCCTACTTCCTGCTGGGCGACTTCCAGTACGAGTGCCCGACCGACACCCTCATGCAGACCCGTTGGGATCCGGTGTGGGGTGATGTGAAGGACAACACCTACCTGGCCATCGGCAACCACGAGTACTGCAACGGCCAGGGGACGGTTGGTCCGCAGCCCTACTTCGACTACTACGGGTCCAGGGCGCGTCCTGGTGGGGCGACCTACCACTGGTTCAAGATCACCCTGCCCAGCCCGCCCAACCCGCCTGGAAGCCAATGGCTGGTGGTGGTGCTGAACTCCTCCTGCCAGGAGTGGGACGGGGCCACCTGGATCACGCCCAAGTGCACCTTCGACTCGGCCCAGGCCAACTGGCTGCGGGACGTGCTGGACCAAAACCAGCACATCCGCTGCACCATGGCGCTGTTCCACGAGCCTCGGTTCGGCACCCCGGCCCCGCACGCCGGCGCCGCCAAGATGCAGACCCTCTGGGATGTCATGGACAACCAGGGAGCGGCCCGTGGCGTGGACCTGGTGCTGTCGGGCCACAACCACGCCTACGAGCGGCTCCGGCCGATGATCTACGACGGGACCATCAGCCCCAGTCAGGGCATCCACTCCTCGATCGTCGGCACCGGTGGTCGGAGCCTCATCAGCTTCAGCGGCAACCCCCACCCGGCACGGGTAGCTGCCGATGATGACCACTACGGCTTCTTGAAGCTCGTGCTGCGCCCGGACGGCTGGACGCAGTCGTTCAAGCGCACCGACGGCTCCAGCTACGACACCGTGTCGATCGGCTGCAACCAGTGAGGGTGATGGCCCGGGAGTACACCGTCCTGTCCAACCTCATGACGCGGTCCACCGACCATGAGACACCACCTGCCGAGGCGCCGTAGACGTCGCAGCAGCAGGACCGCGGTTCACCCCATACCTGCGGCACCTACCGAGCCGCATGGCCTCGGAAACGCTGGAGAGCACGGCGCTCGGCCGTCGATACCTGAGAAGGATGGGTCGGAGGTCGTGGTGGCCGGAGGCATCCACAAGAAATGGGGGTGGCGCCGTCTCAGTGAAGTGAAGCCGGAGCCGGAGCCGCGGCCGCCGGTACCGGGTTCAGGCCTGTGATGGTCATCGGCCCCGCCGGTTGGCAGCCGTGCTGCTGGCCGCCCGGCGCTCGGCCGGGCGGTGCGACGCCGGCCGGGCGGTGCGACGCCGGCCAGGGCGGCTGTAACAATGGTCTCGATGGATGATGTCGACACGCCGCCCGAGCCGGAGCTGCTGGCGTCGGCCCGCCGGGGTAACTCGGCGGCCTTCGAGCGGCTGGTGGCGAGCTACCGGGGTGAGCTGTACGCCCACTGCTACCGGATGCTCGGCTCGGTGCAGGACGCCGAGGACGCGCTCCAGGAGTCGCTGCTCGGCGCCTGGCGGGGCATGGCCGGGTTCGAGGGTCGTAGCTCGCTGCGCGCGTGGCTGTACCGCGTCAGCACCAACGCCTGCCTGCGGCTGATCGCCCGCCGTCCCCGGCGGATGCTCTCGCTGGACCACGGCCCGCCACGGCGGGACACCGACGATCTCGGTGAGCCGGTGGCCGGACCGGTCTGGCTGGAGCCCTGGCCGGACGAGGTGCCGGCGAGCGAACCGGGCGACACCGACCCGGTGGCGAGCTACCTGCGGCGGGAGTGCGTGGAGCTGGCCTTCGTCGCGGCGCTGCAGCATCTGCCGGGTACCCAGCGCGCGGTACTGATCCTGCGTGAGGTGCTGGAGTTCTCCGCCGCCGAGGTCGCGCGCATCCTGGACACCACGCCTGCCTCGGTGAACAGTGCGCTGCAGCGCGCCAGGAAGGCGGTCGACCAGCGGGTGCCGCGTACCGCGCAGCAGGCCGAGCTGGATGCCCTCGGCGCGGACGGCCGGCGCGAGCTGGTGGACGCCTTCGTGGTCGCCTGGGAGCGGGCCGACGTGGCGGCCATCCTGGAGTTGCTGGCGGAGGACGCCAGGTTCACCATGCCGCCGCTGCCCGCGTGGTTCCTCGGCCGCGAGGACGTCGGCCGGTTCTTCACCGAACGGATGTTCGCCACCCTCTGGCGGTTGGTGCCGATCCGGGCGAACGGGCAGCTGGCCTTCGCCTGCTACCAGGGCGATCCGGACGGCGACCGGTTCCGGCTCGGCGCGGTCAACGTGCTGAGCCTTCGCGCCGGACGGATCGTGGAGATCGCCGGGTTCCTCGACCCTGGCGTGCACCGCCACTTCGGACTGCCCGAGGAGCTACCCGACGGAGTGGATCGTCGCTCGGAGCGATGAGTTTCGGGTCGGTGGCGACTCTCAACCCCTGAGGCGTGCCGAGGGTGCACGCCCGGGAGGGTTCCTTCATGGTGCTCGAGGCATGAACGCGGAGTGGCGGCTGGTCTAGCGGCGGGCGGCGAGGCAGACGATTGCGACGTCGTCGGACAGTTGGCCGCCGTTCGCGGCCTGCACCGTGGCGAGCAGTCGGTCCAACAGCTCCGTGGGCTGGGGGTGCTGGCCGGCGAGCGCCGTGACGGTGCCCACAAGACGTTCGATCCCGAACCGCTCGGTCGTGCCGGGTCCGTGGCGGCCTTCGACGAGCCCGTCGGTGTAGCACAGCAGCAGCCATGGCCGCTCCAGCGTCAGGGTGCTTGACGGCCACGGCTCGTCATCAGCTGCGTCGATGCCGAGCGCTGGGCCGTGAGGGACATCGAGGACCCTGGCCTGGCCAGCGTCAACGAGCAGCGGCGGGGGGTGGCCGGCCAACGCGATCGTGGTCTGCCGCCGGTCGGGACAGACCCACACGCAGGCGACGGTTGCGAACAGCTCCTCGGTGCGCCGCTCGCTGACCAGCACCTGGTCCAGGCCGGCGAGCAGCTCGGCCGGGCCGTGCCCGGTAAGCACCATCGTCCGCCAAGCAACCCGCAGCGCCACCGCGACGCCCGCCTCGTCCGGCCCGTGCCCGGCGACATCCCCGACCAGGGTGGTGATCGTGCCGTCGGCCAGCCGGAGCGCGTCGTAGAAGTCGGCGCCTGGGAGGCCACTGAATTATGCCGATTCTGGGTCGCGGCGACTGGCCTTGGCGGGACCTGGGTGGTGACGCTGGGGGTTCCGTGGCCTCGGGTCGGCTTGGTGGGCGGCCGGTTGGCCGCCCTTGTGCAGCCCCCGGGGTGGGCCGGCACTTGGGCCTGGCTGGGCTGGCGTCTCAGGTGGTGGTCAGCGCCCAGATGCCGTCCCGGCGGGTGAGGCCACGGCCGATGAGGTTGCGCAGGTTCAGGGCGGCGGTGCGGCGTTTGAGCCAGGCGTTGTTGGTGGCGGTGCCCAGGTAGCGCAGCCTCAGGCGGCGGCCGCCGCGGCTGGCGAGCTGGGCGATGACGCGCTCGACGTTGGGCCGGTGCCGCCGGTAGCCCTCCCGCAGGTCGGGATCGTCGGCCCAGTCGCGGCGGGCCTGACGAAGCAGGTCGTCATGGTCGCCCAAGACAATCTTGCGGCCGGTGGTGGAGGTGGTGCACCGCCCACGCAGCGGGCAGGCGCCGCACAGCGCGCCGAAGGTGGCAACCCCGGTCGCGCTGACCGGCCGGGTGATGGCGTTGGGGCAGGTCACCGTGCCGGCCTTGGGGTCAACGGTGAAGTCATCGACGGTGAACCCACCCGCCACGGCGGCCGGCAGCGGCTTGGGCTTGAGCACCGCGGCGTGCCCGGCCTTGGCGATCGCGTCGCGCAGCTCCCCGGTGCCGTAGGCCGAGTCGCCATACCACTCGCGGGTGCGGGTGTCGTTGTCGGTGGCGTGCTGGCCGGGCTGGATGGCGTGGGTGGTCTCGGCGGCCAGGAAGCGCTCGGCGACGGCCGGGTCGGAGTTCTCCGACCCGGCGGCCCGGGTCAGCTCCTCGTCGGTGATGATCCCGGTCCCCGGTTCGGC
>DASYUT010000110.1 GCA_036000965.1 Actinomycetes bacterium | reverse complement strand
GTCGCGTTCTTGGTCGTTGGAGGCCGTGGATTAGCCTGGCGCCGGGGCCCGAGCAGAAGGGTCGCGCACTGTCGCTTCGAGCACGCCGGTCAGAGTTTCGGTTCCCACCGAGCCCCCGGGCAACCCCGCGACCCGCCCTGCGATGCAGTGAGGAGGGGAGGGGTCGGTGCCACAGGGCCGGCAGGTCGAGGTCGAGGAGCAGGAGGAGATCCTGGCGCGGGTCGCCGCGATCGACGTGGGCAAGGCATCGGGCATGGTCTGCACGCGCGTGCCGCACCAGGCCAAGGCGGGGAAGCGGGTCACCACGGTGTGGGAGGTTGCCGCCACCACCTCCGCGATCATGGAGCTGGCCGACCGTCTGGTCTGCCAGGGGATCCAGCGGGTCGTGGTGGAGTCCACCTCGGACTACTGGCGGCCGTTTGTGTACCTGCTCCAAGCCCACGGGTTGTTGGTGTGGCTGGTCAACGCGCGTGACGTCAAGCAGGTCCCGGGTCGGCCCAAGACCGATCGGCTGGACGCGGTGTGGCTATGCAAGCTGAACGAGCGAGGCATGCTGCGGCCCTCGTTTATCCCGCCTGCTGAGATCCGCCGGCTGCGGGACCTGACCCGGCTGCGTGTGGACCTGACCGAGGAGCGCTCCCGGCACAAGCAGCGGGTGGAGAAGCTGCTGGAGGACGCGCTGATCAAGCTTGGGACGGTGGCGACCGACATCTTCGGGGTCTCCGGCCGGGCCATGCTGGAGGCGTTGATCGCCGGGCAGCGCGATCCCAAGGTGCTGGCCGAGTTGGCCCGCGGCCGGTTGCGCGTCAAACGGGCGGCGCTGGTGGAGGCCCTCACCGGCCAGTTCAGCGACCACCACGCCCGTCTGGCCAGGATCCTGCTGGACCAGATCGACGGGCTGACCGCGCAGATCGACCAGCTCACCACGCTGATCGAGGAAGCGATCGCGGCGATCCCCGCCGCCCAGGTACCAGCCGATGGACCCGAGCCCGGGCCCACCAGTGGCGCTGGAGCTCCAGCCCAGCGCCCGCTGCCGGCAATGCAACGCCTGGACGAGGTCCCCGGCATCGGCAGCAAGGCCGCCCAGATCATCATCGCCGAACTCGGGCTGGACATGGGCCAGTTCCCCACCCCCGGCCACCTGGTCTCCTGGGCCAAGATCGCGCCGCAGACCATCCAGTCTGGCGCCAAGCACCGCGCCGGGCCGACCGGCAAAGGCAACCCGTACCTGCGGGGCGCACTCGGGGAGGTCGCCGCCGCGGCCGCCAAGACCGACACCTTCCTCGGCGAACGCTACCGGCGGCTGGTCCGCCGCCGCGGCAAGCTCAAGGCGCTGGTCGCTATCGCCCGCTCCATCCTGGTCATCATCTGGCACCTGCTCGCCGACCCCACCGCCCGCTTCCGCGACCTGGGCGCCGACTACCACACCAGCCGCATCGACACGGGCCGCAAGACCCGCAGCCTGGTCCGCCAACTCGAGGCCCTCGGCCACACCGTCACCCTGCAACCCGCCGCATAGCCCGACCGGCCCCGCGCCGACTACATCCCACCGCCACCCACAACCCGGCTCTGCTGCGCTGCGCCGGGTGCTGCCGCCTGCCCACCCAGGTAGTCATTTTCCGGTCAGAGATATTCCGGTAGCGGTACGTGGGCTGCACCAGCGGGGCATCACCCCCGAGTCGCCCGGCGGGGCGCGGAGTCCTGTGGGCGGCTGGGCCGGGTGTCCTCTTCGTGTTGCTTCATTCGTCAGCGTGCCCGGGACCATCGCGCCCTCCGGCGCGACGCACAGCGGCAGCGACCAGGCTGAAAATGGTGTCCACCTCGTGATGGTCACGTGGGCCGTACAGCATGACGCGGTTCTTGGGCGCAAGCCCGGCAAGGGCGACCGGGTGCACCTCGGCCCAGCCGGCCGCCACCGCTGCCTCGGCCAGTGCAGACGCCAGCACGATATGCAGGCTTCCATCCCACGGATGGAAGTGGCCGATCTCGCGGTTGCCGAGGAACGCGTCCGCCGAGGCGACCGGGACCTCGTCGCGGAGCCAGATCGCCCGCTCGGCCGGGTGTGCCACCGTGCCCGGGCGCTCCTCGACGTCGGGGAGGGCGAAGACGCGCTGTGCCAGCGCGGCCTGCATGTCCGCCGGCGCGTTCTGGTCTTGCTGGATGTGGGGCGCCCAGGGCGTCGTGCGCGGGCGTGGCCCGGCGCGCTGTGGCAGGACAGCCGTGGTGCTCATGAGCACTCCTCGTTTGGTTGGGGGTGAGTCATGTGCTGTCGAGGTCGATACGGCGTCACTCCGGAACGGCCGTCAGGTCCTGGGTGGGCTTCAGGCCCTCGCAGATGGCCCTGGCCCTGGTCCAAGTCCCAGCTCGCCATGCGTTGCAGGGCTGGTGCTCGGTTGCGACACGCTCGGCCGCTCGGTGGCTAGGCGCCGGCTGGCTGGGGCTGGCTGAGGACCGCTTCGATCTCGATGAAGAGCTGGATCCTGTCGCCGATGACCACCCCGCCGCCGTCCATGGGGATGTTGGTGGTGATGCCGAAGTCCTGGCGGTTGAGCTCGGTCGTGGCCGAGAACCCGGCGCGGGTGCCGCCGAACGGGTCGCGGGTGAACCCGTTGACGTCCAGCGCCAGGGGGACCTGCCGGGTCACCCCGTGCAGCGAGAGCTCGCCGTCGATGTCGAAGCCGTCCTCGCTGTGGCGGATGCCGGTCGAGCGGTAGGTCATGGTGGGATGGGTCTGGATCTCGAGGAAGTTCGCCGAGCGCAGGTCGTCGTCGCGCTGGGGGTTGTTGGTGTCGATGGAGGTGAGGTCGATGGTGGCGCTGACCGTGGAGGCGAGCGGGTCGGGGGCCAGGACGAGCTCGCCTTCGAAGCGGGTGAAGTGGCCGCGGACCCTGCTGACCATCATGTGGCGGACGGTGAAGGCCACGTCGGAGTGGCCGGGGTCGATGGTCCAGGTCCCGGTGGTGTAGCCGGGGATCTCGACGGCGGTCGTCGACATGCTGGTCCTCCCTCGTAGGTTGGTTACCTTGATGTGTCTGGTTCTCTCTTGTAACCGACACGATGGTGCGTCACCATGAGGGAGCGTGGAAGACGGCACTTTGCGATGCCCTGGTTACCTGGAGAGAACCATGCAAGCAGCTGACACGGCCGACGGCCTCGTCAGGCCGAGTAA
>DASYUT010000109.1 GCA_036000965.1 Actinomycetes bacterium | reverse complement strand
CCTGCATCGGCCTCGCGCTCCGCGCGCCGCGCCTTGGAAACCTGCACCAAGACGCGGACCGGCCGATCTCCGCTGACGAGCTGGGCAATATCAGGCGCCAACCGGCAGGCGTCAACAGCCTCCCCCGAAAAAAAGTCGTGCGCCTATAGCTAATCCTTCGAGGGGATCAGAGACTTTTTTTCGCTCCGACTATTGACCCCTGCCGGCGCCTGATGGACGTGACACGTCGCCCCCAGGTGGGCGAGCAGCAGCCAGCCCGCCAGCGGAGGCATGCGCGAGCAGGGGAGAGGAGCAGAGATGCGGCTCCTGGTACGCGGCTCACGGACCTGGACAGCCACCGATCGGCTCCGCAGCGTCATCGACCAGGTTGCCGGGCACGCCGAGGACTTTGCCCTCATCGAGGGAGGTGCCTACTTCTCCTTGCGAGGCCCATACGGGGACTGGTTCGTCGGCTTCAGGGACACGCCTGTCTCAGAGGCGTGAGAGCGGACTGCATCCTCACTGCGCCCCAACTCATGGGCAATCAGCCCCGCTGGCGTGTTGTGCTCTGCGAGGTCACGCAGCTTCTTCTCGTCGGCCGGGGTCCACGGCTTTCCGGCGTTTTCCTTAGGCTTGGGGGCCATCCTGTTGCCTTCCGGGCTAGTTACAGCATTGTAATTACCCTGATCATCTCACACGCGACGACTGTCGCGCAAACCAAGGCCAATTCGCAGCAAACAGAGGCTACCGCATGCAATCAGCGTGGTAGTTGAGGTCTGCTATCCTCGCCCGCGCTCGGTCCGCAGCCGGCTCCGTTCGTTCCGCCCCCGTGATCGACAGCAGGCCAGATCATGCGGCCTGAGCTGGCCAATCGGCCTGCTCCCTGTTCCGGCTGTGTTCCGTCATCCTTCGGCGGCCAGGCCCTCACGGCACGAGGGAGCGCAGCATTCGCCCTGTTCAGGGCAGTCTTCACCCTTGTCCGAACGCGCGTTCGCTCTCTCTTAAGGCAACGGTCCTGGTCCGCAGTTGGTCCGCGCCAGCCTAGAACCCAGCGGTCACGAGCGGGCAATCTCGGTCAACCCACAACCGCCTTCACCTGCACGATCACGCTGCTATCGGGTAGTTCCTGTTGGCAGGACGTGACCCCAGACCGCCCACGTCGAGGCGGTCACCGCCCTGCACCGGCGCGAGCCAACCCGCAGGTCGGAGCATTGACCGGCCGGTACCGACGCTCGCAAACCGGTCCCCACCCACTCCCGCTCCGCGCCGCAGCGTGCAGGCGCCCTGACCAGCAGGTCTTCCACGGCGTGCCTGATGGACTTCGCTGGCAACGCAGCAACCCGCTAGACCGCGTCGGCCACAGGCGGGGGCTCCTGCAGGAGCCACTCGGCCGCCACCTCGATCTCGTGCCGGAGCTGCCCGCCGAGCAGCTTCGCCGAGTCGAAGCGGATGCGGGCGACGCTCTCGCCGGCGGACACCACGGTCGCGCGCACGCCCTGGAGCCGGGCCAGGTCGCCGGATGCGCCGTCGAGGATCACCCGGTCGCCAGCCTTCCAGCGGCGCGGTGTCGTCATGCCGGCTCCCTTCTGGACGCCCGGACGTCCAGACGCGAACGGCCGCCGGGACCGGGGATCCTCGACGGCCATCGATGGCAAAGTCACAGGCTGGCGAGGCGGAGCATGCGCCTTGTCCAGTACGGCGTCAACAGGCCCCAGGGAAACGCTCCCGGGCCCGCGAGGCGGCCACCCCGCCCGGCCGCTGGAACCGGGTCCGGCCGGGTGGCGGCGGCTCAGCCCGGCCCGCGCCGGTCGCGCTGCACCGGGGCGCCACGGGCGGCCCGGAAGGCGGCCGCCACCCGGCCGGCCGCGGCCTCGTCGCCGAGCGGCATGACGTGCAGGGCGTCGACTCCGGCCACCCCGGCCAGTTCCACGGCCGTCTCGATGGCGAGGTCGACCCCGCCTCCGCCCGAGATCCGCCGGTACGCGTGCTCAGGCAGGGAGAAGCCAGGGAGCGTCTGGTTGACGTAGTCGGCCATGCGCCTGCTGCGCAGCACGGCGACGCTTGCGTACACCCGGCGGTCCTCGAGCTTGCCACTCTCCCGTGCCTGCCGGAGGAACACGGCCAGCCGGTTGGCGTCGAAGACCATCTGGGTCTGGACGAAGTCGGCCCCGGCCGCCACCTTCCGGCCGAGCAGGGCCAGCTCGCCCTCGGTGTCGGCCCCGAACGGGTCGGTCACGCAGCCGACGGCCAGGTCGTGGGGGGCGGCCCACGCCTTGGCGTCGGTGAGCAGCCTGGTGGTGGTGTAGTCCTTGACCCGGGGCACGCCGGCCACCGGGTCACCGTACAGGCACAGCACGCCCTCGGAGCCGAGGGCGGCGGCGCCGACGACCTGCGACTGCAGGGCGAGGCGGTTGCGGTCCCGGCAGGACACGTGCACGACGGTGGCCACGCCCTGCTCGCGGGCGAGCGCGACCGCGGCCAGCGGCGACATCCGGGGCTGTCCGGCGTGGTTGTCGGTGAGCCCGACCAGGTCGACGTTGGCGGCCAGGACGGCGATGCGGTCACGCACGCGGGCCGCGTCGGGCCGGGTCGGGAGCGAGATCTCGGCTGAGGTGAGGGCGTCGATGGACATGGCGCAACGCTACCACCCGAGAACCCGGCGGCGGGCCTCGCGCACTTCAGCCGACGTGGCCTCGTGTGGCGCCGTGGCCTCGTGAGCCGCCGGGGCCTCGCGAGCCGCCGGGGCCTCGCGCACGTCAGCCACCACGGCCTGGCGCACTTCAGGCAGGCCGGACCAGCCGGTCAGCGCCGCTGGGCGAGGGCGACCACGGCCCGGGCGACCTCCGCGATGGGGCGGCGCTCGTCCCTGGCCTGCCCGCGGAGGCGCTCGAAGGCCTGCCTCGGGGCGATCCCGTGCCGGCCGACCAGCACCCCCTTGGCCTGCTCGATGACCACGCGGGAGTCGAGGGCGCCTTGCAGCTCGCCGGCCAGGCGGCCCCGCTCCCGGGCCTGCATGGCGTTCAGGACCAGCAGGGCGGCGAGGTCGGTGAAGGCGGCGATCGCCTCGAGGTCGGACCGCTCCCAGGGGTGGCGCGCCGAGGACAGCGCGGCCAGCACCCCGACCGCCTGCTCCGAGTACGGGATGGGGCTGGCGAGCACGGCGACCAGCCCGCGCCGGACGGCGGCGGGGGCGAACGACGGCCAGCGGCGCTCGGCGGCCAGGTCGTCGGCCGGGACGACCTGCTGGTCCTCGAACGCCTCCACCCCGGGGCCCTCGCCGTGCTCGATCTGCAGCTCCTCGAGTGTGCGGGCCAGGTGGTCGGACACGGCCACGTTGCGCAGCAGCTGGTCACGGTCGGCCAGCATGAGCGCGGTCGCGTCGACCCCGAACAGCACCGCGGTCGAGTCGACGATGCGCTGCATCGCCTCCTCCAGGGTGGCCTCGGACTCGTGCAGCTCGGCGAGCTGGTCGAGTGCCTGCCTGAGACCGGAGGATGAGATCGTCATGATGGGCGGTAGCATGCGCTCCTCGGGCACCGAGGACCAGTCACTCGTCGACCGGCACGCCCTCGTCGGACCTGCGCCGGATGACCCCCGGGTCGTGGGGGTTGCGGGCGGCCGGGTCCTCCAGGCGCTCCTCCGACTCCTCCAGCAGGGCCCGGGCCTGCGCCCCGGTGTCGTCGGCCCCGTTGCCCGGCTCGGCCGCGAGCGAGCCGGCTCGCGACTCGACCTGCTCCTCGGTGGGCTGTGGCTCCGCGTCACGCATCGCGCTTCGGCCTTTCGTCGCGTCGGTCGGCAGCTCGGACGCTGGCAAGCCTACCGGCCCCGGACCGGGCGTGTCGGGGGGCGGGCGCCGCCACGGCCAGCGGAAGCCCGCCCGGCCCGCCGTCCGGTCTTTGACCTCGGCCCGCTCGGCCGGGGTGCCGAAGCGGAGCAGCGAGCCCCCGAAGGCGACCGAGCAGACCGCGAACCAGCCAAGCCCGAGGCTGACCCCGGCGACGACGTCGGAGAGCCAGTGCACCCCGAGCAGCACCCGGGAGGCGGCCACGGCGGCAGTCACCGCGGCGGCCGCCGTGCCCAGCCACACCTTCACCGACCAGCGTCGGCCGCTGCCGAGCAGGAGTGCGAGGGCGGCGTAGGTGGCCGCGGCAGCGGCCGAGTGGCCGGACGGGAACGAGTACCCGGAGGCGCCGGTCAGGTGGGGCACGGGCGGGCGCTCGCGCTGCACCAGCAGCTTGACCCCGTTGGCGATGAGGTTCTGGCCGACGACCACGGTCGCCAGGAAGGCAACGCCCGACCAGCGCTGGCGGCGCATCACGTCGAAGGCGCCGAACAGCACCACGATGGCGAGCACCACAGGGGTGCTGCCGAGCAGGGTGAGCTGGTGGAAGAGGCGAACGGTCTCGGGCGTGGCGTGGCGGACACCCCAGGCGGCCGCCGACGCGTCGGCCTGGGCCGGCCCGCTGCGGGACGCGAACGCGTCGGCGACCAGCCCGAAGACGAGCGCCGCCACGAAGATGACCGCGAGCGCGATGGTCAGGGCGAGGCCGGTGGCCTGGGCCGGGTCGAGCCTCCGGTGCAAGAGGCGGCGCAGCTGCAGCCAGCGGGTGACTTTCTCGGCCACCTGCTCGCCGCGCCCGGTGGCCGGGGGCAGGTGCGGGGCGCGGACCAGGGCGGCACCGGCCGCCGCCAGCACCGCGGCGATCACGAAGCCGAGCAGCACGATGCTGGTGGCCGGGCCGAGGTCCACGAGGTCGCCGGGCACTACAGCTCCCGGCGGACGAGCGCGCTGCCCAGCTCCTTGGCCCTGGCCGACAGGGGCCGGGCCCGCCAGCGGGCGAGGTCGAAGCCGGGGATGTCGGGCAGGTGCTCGCGGCCGGTGAGGATGCACTGGGTCGCCTCGGCCCAGTTGTCGAGGAAGCCACCGAGCAGGTCGCGCGTTGCCGGGCCCTCGACCCGGACGTGGGTGTCGCGCCAGTGGTCGGCGTCCTCGGCGTTGCCGGTCCACTCCTCGGCGATCCCCACACCGCCGGTGAAGCCGAGCTGGCCGTCCACGACCAGGATCTTGCGGTGGGTGCGGTTGTTCAGCTTGTGCAGCGTCCACCAGCGCACCGGGCGGAACCAGGCGACCCTGGCGCCGGCCGTCTCGAGCTGCTCGACCAGCTCGCGCTCCATCTTGGCCGCGCCGACCGCGTCGAGCAGCACGTTGACCTCCACCCCCGCCCTGGCCCGCTCGGCCAGGGCGTTGGCGAACTTCGGGGCGATGCTGCCCGTCCAGTAGACGTAGGTGGCGAAGTCGACCGTCTGCTTGGCCGCCTTGATGGCGTCGAGCATGGCCGGGAAGATCTCGTCGCCGTTGCGGAGCACGGTCACGCGGTTGCCCTGGCGCAGGGGCGCGGCCGTGAGCGCCGCCACCAGCCGGGCGAAGTCAGGGCTGCCGGGCGCGGGCGGGTCCTCCAGCTCGAACCCCTTGGCGCCGCCGCGGTGGTGCTGGGCCGCTTCGAAGGCGTAGACGCCGGCCAGGCCGAGCCCTCCCACGACGGCGGTGTTGCGTACGCTGCGTGCTGACGGCACTGCGACTCCTTCGTCATCCGGCCTGAGTCGGTTCACTGTACGTCCACCCGGCCGCAGGCCTATGAATGGCCTGAATGGCCACTGCATGGCCACCCGGCCACGGACCCAGGACGGTCACCGGGCCGCAGGCCCGGGAACGTGTCCACCGAGCCGCAGACCCGGGAACGCAGCCACCGGGCCGCGGGCCCGGGATCTCGCACCCACCGAAGGGTCCGAGCATGGCAATGCTCGCACCCTCAAGTGGTTTGCTCGCCTTCTTGGGTACATAGGCGAGTGGTACCCGGACCGACTTGGCCGGCCCATCCCGAGAGGCAACCGACCCGAGAGAGGCAACCGAGATGAAGGCAGCACGAGGGCACGGACCGCTCGACCCGTCGTGGCGGGACCCGGAGGCGACCCTGGCCGAGCGCTGGCGACACCTTCGCGACGGCGTCCCCTCGGCCCTGTTCCTGGTCGGCGGTGCGGTCGTCCTGCTCGGCGTGCTGGTGTTGCTCGGCTTCCTGCTCACCAACGTGGCCAACGACGACGCCCTGGGCAACGCCGACTCGAGCCTGTCCCGCTGGTTCGCGGCCCACCGGTCCGAGGACATGAACGAGGTCACCCGCTGGACCACCACCCTGGGCGGGACGCTGCCGGTCGCGACCATGGCCGTGCTGGTCGTGGCGGGCGCGGCGCTGGCCTGGCGCCGCTGGCGCGAGCCGATGCTGGTGGCGGTCGCGGTCGCCGGCGAGGTGGTCATCTTCCTCGGCGTCACCATGCTGGTGGACCGCGCCCGCCCGCCGGTCAAGCACCTCGACGAGGCGCCGCCCACCTCGAGCTTCCCGTCCGGGCACACCGCGGCGGCGATCGCCCTGTACGGGGCGGTCGCCATCCTCGCCTCGGAGCGAGCCCGCTCGGCCGCCCTGCGCTGGCTGTTCGTGGCTCTGGCGCTGGCGATCCCGCTGGTGGTCGCCGTGAGCCGCGTCTACCGTGGCATGCACTACCTGTCCGACGTCGTCGGCGGCATCCTGCTCGGCGCCATCTGGCTGTTCCTGACGGTCAAGGCCGTCCGCCTCGGCGTCCTGCACCACCAGCTCCGGAAACGGTCCCCGGACAGGCCTCAGGGCGCCCCGGCCCGCGGCGGGAGCGCGCGATGACCGTCGAGAAGGTGGAGCGCGAGGCCGGCGAGAAGCTCCGGCGCGAGGCCCGCGAGAAGCTCCAGCGTGAGGCCCGCCGGGGCGGGACGGCCCCGCGGCGCGTCGCGGTGATCTTCAACCCCGCCACCGGCGGGGAGGACGCCCCCAGCCGCGCCGACGAGACCCGAGCCGCCCTGGCCGCCGCGGGCCTCGACGTGCTCTGGCTCGAGACGACCAGAGAGGACCCGGGCCAGGGGCTGACCCGCCGGGCCGTCGAGGAGGGCGTGGACCTGGTCATGGCCTCTGGCGGCGACGGGACCGTGATGGCCTGCGTCACGGGCCTGGCCGGGACCGAGGTGCCGTTCGCGGTGCTGCCCGGTGGCACAGGCAACCTGCTCGCCAACAACTTCGACATCCCCAGCGACGTCGAGGGCGCGCTCGAGGTCGCCCTGCGGGGCGACCGGCGCCGGATCGACGTGGGCGCCATCGGCGACGACCGGTTCGTGGTCATGAGCGGGATCGGGTTCGACGCGGCCATGCTCAGGGACGCCGACCCCGGGCTGAAGAAGCGCATCGGCGCACTCGCCTATGTGATCAGCGGGCTCAAGCACCTGCGGCGCCGCCCGACCACGTTCCACATCCGCGCCGACGACCAGCAGCCGATCGTCCGCACCGGTCAGTGCGTGCTCGTCGCCAACCTCGGCCGGCTCCAGGGCCGCCTGCCGGTCCTGCCCGACGCCCAGCCCGACGACGGCCTGCTCGACGTGGCCGTGCTGCTCACGCGGACGGTCGGCGACTGGCTCAAGGTGGCGGCCCGGGTCCTGGCCCGGCGGCGGCGCGACGACCGCCAGATGGAGACCTTCCGGGTCCGGCGGGTGGAGGTGCGCTGCGACCGCCCCCAGCCGATGGAGCGCGACGGCGACCCGGCCGGCCCGACCGACCGGCTCGTGGTCGAGGTCGTCCCGTCCGCCCTGACGCTGTGCGTGCCCGCCACCAAGGCCGAGGCGGGCCCAGAGAGGAGCATGCGATGAGCACGGCAACATCGGTCCCCGAAACCTACGACCTGGAGGGTGACGACGCCCTGGAGACGCTGCGCCGGACCGGCATCGGGCGGCTCGTGAAGGACTCGTTCCAGCGCTTCCGGGCCGCCGACGGCTTCAGCCACGCCCGGGCCCTGGCCTTCCAGGTGACCCTGACCCTGCTCCCCGCCCTGATCGCCACGGTGGGGCTCGCCAGCGTCCTGAACGCCAAGAAGTTCTCCACGCTCATCCTGCAGACCGCCGACCGCTTCGCGCCCGGGCCGGCCGGCGACATCGTCAGGGACGCCTTCCGGCAGGGCCAGCGGGCCAGCGGCGGCGGGGCCAGGGCGGCGCTGGTGTTCGGGCTGCTCACCGCGGTGGTCTCGGCCGCCTTGGCCTTCGCCCAGATCGAGCGGGGCGCCAACCGCATCTACGGCGTCGAGCAGGACCGCCCCACCCAGCAGAAGTACCTGACCGGCCTGGTGCTGGCCTGCACGGCCGGCCTGCTCGCGGTGCTCGCCTTCGTGCTCATCGTGATCGGCTCCGACATCGGCCGGGCGACCGGGCTGTCCGGCGCGATAAGCGAGATCTGGGCCTTCCTGCGCTGGCCGGTCGCGATCGGCCTGATCGTGGGCGCGATGGCGCTGCTGTTCCGGGAGTCGCCCCGCCGCAGGCAGCCGGCCGCCTCCTGGCTCGCGTTCGGGTCGGGGGTGTCGGTGCTGCTCTGGTTCCTGTTCACCGGGCTGCTCTCGCTGTACCTGACGCAGAGCACCTCGTTCGGCGAGACCTACGGGCCGCTGGCCGGCATGATCGGCCTGCTGCTGTGGACGTTCCTGACCTCGCTCGCGATCTACCTCGGAATCGCCTTCGCGGCCCAGCTCGAGGCCGTCCGGGCTGGCACCCCCGGGCCGGTCACCGGCGAGCGGGAGAACCCGAGGGGCGGGACGGGCACCATGCGCCCTGGAAGCCGTCCCGCGCTGCGCTGACCGCCCGGCCTGCCTCGCTGCTCCCCGCCTCGGCCGAGGCGGGGAGCAGCGTCAGGTCCGGGGGCGAGAGGGAGCGGTATCAGGTCCGGGCGCGCCAGGGGGAGCGGCGTCAGGTCCGGGCGCCAGGGGGAGCGGCGTCAGGTCCGGGCGCAGGCGCACCGGTCGTGCCCGCCGGGAGGGAAGTGCTGTAGCCGTGGCCCCCGGCAGCCGATGAGAGCAGCGAGCGCGCTCTGCACAAACCCCTCGCCCACCGGGCACCTTGCCACGCCGGCTTCCGCCGACCGCCGCGATCCGGATGCGCAGGGGTTGAACGCCTACCGTGTGGTGTTTAACACTGGCTTGACCCAGCGCACACTTGCAAGGGGAGCACCGCTTCAGGGAGCTTCACCTGTCCACGCGGGCGTACGCTGCCGGAGTCGAGGAGCTGCAACGGATGCGAGAAGATCCCCTCTGGTACAAGACTGCCGTCTTCTACGAGCTGCACGTCCGTGGCTTCCAGGACGGCAACGGCGACGGCAACGGTGACTTCCGCGGGCTGACCGAGCGGCTGGACTACCTCCAGTGGCTCGGCGTCGACTGCGTCTGGCTCCTCCCGATGTACCCGTCGCCGCTCCGCGACGGCGGCTACGACGTCTCCGACCACTTCTCGATCCTCCCCGACTACGGGACGCTGGGCGACTTCTACGACTTCCTCGAGGCCGCCCACGCCCGGGGCATCCGGGTGATCGCCGACATGGTGATGAACCACACGAGTGACCAGCACCCGTGGTTCCAGGAGGCGCGCAAGCCGGGCTCGCCCAAGCGCGACTGGTACGTGTGGAGCAACACCGACAAGCGGTACCAGGACGCCCGCATCATCTTCGTGGACACCGAGGCGTCCAACTGGACCTGGGACCACGAGGCCCAGGCGTTCTACTGGCACCGGTTCTTCTCCCACCAGCCCGACCTCAACTACGACAACCCCGAGGTCCAGGACGCGATGCTCGAGGCCATCCGCTTCTGGCTCGACATGGGGCTGGACGGGTTCCGGCTCGACGCCGTGCCCTACCTGTTCGAGCGGGAGGGCAGCAACTGCGAGAACCTTCCCGAGACCCACGAGTTCCTCAAGCGGGTGCGCAAGGAGGTCGACGACAAGTACCCCGACCGGCTCCTGCTCGCCGAGGCCAACCAGTGGCCGCCCGACGTCGTCCCCTACTTCGGCGACGGCGACGAGTGCCACATGGCGTTCAACTTCCCGGTCATGCCGCGGATGTTCATGGCCCTGCGGCGCGAGGACCGCACCCCGATCGTGGAGATCATGAACCGCACGCCGAAGATCCCCGACACCGCGCAATGGGGGCTGTTCCTGCGCAACCACGACGAGCTGACCCTCGAGATGGTCACCGACGAGGAACGCGACTACATGTACGCGGAGTACGCCAAGGACCCGCGCATGCGGCGCAACATCGGCATCGCCCGCCGCCTGTCCCCGCTGCTCGACAACGGCAGGCGCCAGATCGAGCTGCTCTACAGCCTGCTGCTCAGCCTGCCCGGCAGCCCGGTCATCTACTACGGCGACGAGATCGGCATGGGCGACAACATCTACCTCGGCGACCGCGACGGCGTCCGCACGCCCATGCAGTGGACCGGGGACCGCAACGCCGGCTTCTCCCGGGCCGACCCGGCAGCGCTGTACCTGCCCTTCCTGATGGACCCGGTCTACGGCTACCAGGCCCAGAACGTCGAGGCGCAGGAGCGGGTGTCGACCTCGCTGCTGCAGTGGGTGCGGCGCATGCTGCAGGTCCGCAAGCAGCACCCGGTCTTCGGGACGGGCGACTACGAGCCCCTCTACCCCGACAACCGCCGGGTGCTCGCCTTCGTCCGCCAGCTCGGCGCCGACGTGGTCATCGTGATCGCCAACCTGTCGCGCTTCGCCCAGCCGGTCGAGCTCGACCTGTCACGCTTCATCGGCCTGGTCCCCGAGGAGATGTTCGGACGGACCCCGTTCCCGGTCATCGACGGCGAGCCCTACCGCCTCGCCGTCGGGCCGCACGGCTTCTACTGGTTCCACCTGGTGGAGCCGCCCGCCGAGCCCAAGGACACCGCCATGTTCCGCGCCGTCCAGGGACCGCTGACCGGCCGCCACTGACCGGCCGCCATGACCCGGCCGCCACTGACCACTGACTGACCACTGAAGGAGGAGCCGTTCAGCATTCCGAGGCTACGGCTCTGGTCAGCCGCCACCGTCGGACCCGGTGAACACGCACAGGACCTGCAGGGTTGGCATGCGTGCTCCCTCCTGGCCGCGCGCTGGGCTCATGCGTCCCAGAACGCGACCTCGTGGTCCAGGCTCTCGGTGAAGCACCGCTCGAGCTGTGCGAGCCGCCACGCGGGCAGCCCCTCGGCGGCCCGGTCGAGCATGCGCGCGCACCAGGCGGCCAGCTCGGCGAACCCGGGGTCGGCATAGGCCTCGACCCACCGCCGGTAGCGGGGCTCGGCCGGCATCCCGGCCGCCGCCATCGCCCGGCCCAGCTCCGAGTAACCCCACATGCAGGGCAGCAGCGCTGCCAGGACGTCGGCGAAGTCGCCGGTGGCCGCGGTCCGCAAGAGGAAGTCGGTGTAGGCGGCACAGGTCCGTGACTTGGGCTGGCCGTCCAGGTCGGCGTCGGTCAGGCCGAACTCGGCGGCGTAGGCACGGTGCAGCGACAGCTCGTCGTGCCAGGTGGCGTGGGCGAGGTCGACCAGGCGGCCGAGGGTTGCCGCGTCGGGTGCCCGGGCGGCGGCGAGGGCGAACAGGCGGACGTAGTCGTGCAGGAACAACCAGTCCTGCACGAGCCAGCGCCGGAACACCGCCTCGTCGAGGGTGCCGGCGGCGATGCCGCGCACGGTGGGGTGCGCGAGCTGGGCGTCGAGGCCGGCGCGGCCGAGCGCGAACACGCGCTCGCTGAGGCGGGCCGGGGTGGTCATCAGCCGATCGTAGCCGAGGCGCGGCCGGCGGCGCAGGCAACCCCATGGGGGACCCGGGCCAGCCCCCGAAAGCCCGCCAGCGGGCGCAGGCAACCCCACGGGGGATCTGGGCCAGCCCCAGGCCCGCCGGCGGCGCGGGTCTCCACCAGACTCGCGCCGGTGGCAAGATGGCCGACCGTACGCTCGTGGCACCCGGGAGGTGCCCTGCCCGTGGAGGAGGCGCCCGTGCCCGACCCGTACCTGGCCGACCTGGTGGAGGCGGCCGACCCTGCGGCGCTGCTGCGCGCCGTCGACGGCCTGTGCGCGACCCGCGACTGGCAGGGCATGGTCGAGCTGCGCGAGCGGCTGGTCGAGGCGGTCGAGCGGGGCAAGCCGCTCTGGCCGGTCACCACCTACGTCGAGTACCGCACGGCGCTGGAGGCGCCGGGCCCGGAGGCGGCCGGGGTGCTCCGCCCCGGCGTCGGGCGCTTCGCGCTCGGCCCGCTCACCGAGGTGGCCGGGGCCACTCACGCCTGGGAGGAGCTGGCCCCCCACCTCGGCGAGCCCGGCGTCGCTGGCGCGGTCGCCCAGGAGCGCGTGCTGCGCGGCGAGGACCTGCGGGGCGACCAGCGCGCCCACCCCGAGGTGCTCGAGCTGCCGCTCGCCCTGGCCTCCTGGGAGCCGGCCTACGCGCTGGCCGCCTACTCGGCCGACAAGCTGGAGGTGCCCGACCCGGGTGCCGAGCCGGTCGCGATGGAACCCGGGAGCGACCTGCCCAGCCGGGTGCTCGACCGGCCCGAGGTCGCGCGTGCCTTGACCGACCTGGTCGAGGTGTGGACGAGCGAGTCGGGCGGGACCGCGCGGGCGGTGGTGGTCGAGGGAGGGCCGTCGAGCGCGGTGTCCGCGCTGGGCGTGCCCCGGCACCGGCTGGGCAGGATCGCCGGGGCGGAAGCGATGGCGCGGATGGCGTGGGCGGCTGCGAGCGGCGGGGCGCACGGGGTGCGCCGGGGGGCGGCGCTCGGGCGCTTCGACGCCTGGTGGGCGGCTGCGGCCTTGGCCGGCCTGGACTGGCCCCCGGACCCGGCCGAGCTCGGGGCGGCGGTCGGGCGGCTGTCGTGGTGGTGCTGGGACGTCGGGATGCCCGGGACCGGCTGGACCCTCCGGCTGGCGGTCGCCGACCCCGAGGCCGGCTGGTCGACGGCACTCGACGCCACCGACGCCGCGTAGCGGCCGGGGCGGCCGCCGTCCTGGTCGCCTCGCCGGTGGCAGACTGGCACCGACCCGCACCGCAAGACAGGCACCGACCCGCACCGCAAGACAGGCACCGACCCGCACCTCAGGAGAGACCTTCAGGAGAGACCTTCAGGAGAGACCTTCAGGAGAGACCTTCAGTGCCGAGCCGATCCCGAATCTTCACGGCCGCGCTCGTGATCTTGTTCACGATATTGGCCGCCGCCTGCCAGCCCAACCACCCCGAGAACCGCGCCGCCCAGGCCGAGCCCGTCGTCGGCGCTCAGCGCGTGGTCGCCAAGGACACGGTGTTCACCCCGCTCGCCGTCCAGGTGCCGGCCGGGACCACGGTCACCTGGTCCTTCGAGGACGGCAACGTCCCCCACAACGTCAAGGGGGACGGCTTCGAGTCCAAGACCGTGCGCAACGGGACCTTCCAGCACCGGTTCGACCGGCCGGGCACCTTCGAGTACCGCTGCACGCTGCACGCCGGCATGGCCGGGCGCGTGGTGGTCGTCCCCAAGTGACCCAGGCCCGCGTAGGATGGGGCCATGTCCCAGACGCTCAGCTCAGCCGTTCAGGAGTACCTGGAGGCGCTCTACTGGCTGCACGAGGCCGGGATCGAGCGCAGCCCGACCAACCTCGCCCGCGCCCTGGGATACGCGCCCCCGAGCGTGACCGAGATGGTGCGCAAGCTCGAGGCCGAGGAGCTCGTGACCCGCGGTCCCGGCAAGCGCATCTCGCTCACCGAGTCGGGCGAGACGGTGGCCAAGCACGTGGTCAGCCGCCACCGGCTGGTCGAGGCGTTCCTCGTCAAGGTCATGGGCGTCCCCTGGGACGAGGTGCACGAGGAGGCGGAGACCTTCGAGATGGGGGTCACCGAGGGCCTCGAGAAGCGCATGCTCGAGATGATCGGCAGGATCAGGACCTGCCCGCACGGCCACCCCATCGGCGACTACCCGCGCGAGCCGGGCGTGCCCCTGACCAGCGTCCCGACCGGCAGCGTGGTGCGGGTGCTCCGCTTCGAGAACGAAGACCACGACCTGCTCCGGGCCTTCAAGCGGGCGGGGGTGGAGCCCAGGTCGACGTGGACGGTGGTCGACTTCGTGGACGGCCGCACGCTGCTCGACCGCGACGGCGAGCGCACCACCCTGGAGCTGCACCAGGCCCGCACCATCTCGGTCGCCGTCGAGCATGCAGGGACGGGTGAGCCGGCCGAGCGCGACCCGGAGAGCCTCGCCACCGCCTACCTGCTCGGCGAGAGCCACTGGAGCCGTTGAGCGAATGACCCCAGGTCTCGCTCGGACCGGCCGGTTGCCGTAGCCTCGAAGACCGCACCCCAGGCCGGAGTGCTGGAATCGGCAGACAGCCACGCCTTAAAAGCGTTGGGCCCATCAGGGCATGAGGGTTCGAGCCCCTCCTCCGGCACGAGGGCGAGAGGACTGCTGAGCGTCGCCGAGGTCGCCGACTACCTCGGCGTCCCCGCCAAGACGGTCTACCGGTGCCGGCTCGCCGGCGGCGGTCCCCCGGCGTCGGCGACGAAGCGTTGGAGGCCGTGGTCAGCGCCCGACCCGCCAGCGGCAACGTCATCGTGTTCGAGACCTACCAGGGCGCGGCCGGCGAGGATGAGGACGACGAGCTTGCCGGCCAGCCCGGCGCCGGCTCAGCGGCCGACACATAAGAGGGAGCCGCCATGACCGCCGAGTCCGTGTTCGACGACACCGCCTCTCACGGTGGTCGCCGGCTCACCCGTCGAGGCACTGAACCGGCCAGAGCGGGTTCGGTGAAGTCCGCGTACTCCTGGTTCCGCTTCCGGCCGCTGCGAAGGACCGTGATGCTGAGGACGTACAGCACCGGCATGCCCCCGTAGATCACCAGGCTCACCGCAGGCGCGACCGATGCGACCAGCATGGCGAGCAGGTAGACCAGCCCCGGGAACACGGCCAAGCCCAGCCCGGCGCGGCGCTGGCGATCATCAAGCCGCTGCCACAGTAGGTGCGGGCGGCTGGTGGCGTACAACCAGATGGCCACCCGCATGCCCGCGATCGCGACCAGCACCAGGCCGTAGATCCGCACTGCCACCGGCTCCCGGTCGAAGCGGCCCAGCAGCGAGGCGCCGAACGGCAGCAGGCACACCGGCAGCAGGTACAGGATGTTCAGCCAGACCAAGCCGCGATCGGTCCGGCGGATCAGCCCGAACAGGTCACGATGGCCCACCCAGTACATCCCGGCCACGATGAAGCTGATCACAAACGCGGCAAACGACGGCCGGATCTCCCGCAGCGCCGCAGCCAGCGACTGGCCCTCGGTGAGCTCCGGAACATGAACATCCAGCACCAGCAGCGTGATGATGATCGCGAAGACACCGTCGGACAGGGCCAGGACGCGCGAGGGGTCGTGCTTGCGCTCCAACAAGGCCGTGGCCGGTGCATCGCCCTCCTGCGCCCGCCCGACGGCGACCTCCCTCTCGTCAGCCACCTCAACCTCCCCCTCCCCACCCAAAGCCCTCAGCGCGTTTGCCGTGACCGCTCATCGCTTGGGCGCCGCACCGCGCCGTCTCGACGCTCCATCGTGGAGCGCAACGAGTCAGGTGTCACCACCCTGGCTGCCGCGGGCCGGCAGCCCTTGCCAACGAGGCAGGTGGTCACCGACGACGGGCTCTGCCTGCGCCCAAGCCGGTGCCATCGCCGCCAGGCTCCGAGCGGCGTCGTCATCGCCGGCCTGCTCCCCCGACGGGTCCTAAGCATCGGTCCGCACGCGCCTGCAGGCAGCTCAACCCGGACCCGAAAGGCGGGATCCGTGGCAGCTGAGGCGTCTTCCTCCCGCCGGCGGGTCCGCGCCGGGATGCTGGCCGCCACCTGGTCGAGCAGCTCGCCAGGAGTTCGGCCAGCCGCTGGCACTCGTCGTCGGTGAGCGATGGCCGCACCCGTGGTCCTCCCTGGCGCTGGGGCGTGCGCGCCGGTGCTCAGCAGCATGCGGCGTGGCATGCTGCGCTCGTCGGACGAGGCCATCCCGAGCAGGGACGGGTGCCTCTCAAATGGCCGACGGGCTCTACCATGTCTATCCGGTTTTTCTAGACATTCTGTTTGATTGGTCCATGCGGATCCGAGCACGCGGGAGGGATGCCGGTGACCGGCGGGCGCGCGGGACCCGAGGGGCCGCCCACGGAGGTGCTGGCACGGTTCGTGGCCGGCCGGGTGGCCCGGCTGGCCACCGCCCCGCCTGGCGGCCCCCGGCTCGTCCCGGTGACGTTCGCCTGGCACGAGGGCGTGGCGGTGTGGGCGGTGGACGCCGTGAAGCCCAAGCGGGGCCGGCGGCTCCGCCGCCTGGCCGACCTGGAGGCCGAGCCGCGGGTCGCCCTGCTGGTGGACCACTACAGCGACGACTGGGCCGAGCTGTGGTGGGTGGAGCTGCAGGGCACGGCCTCGGTGGTCCAGGGCCGGGCGGCCGACGCCGCCCTGGACGCGCTGGCCGGCCGCTACCCCGCCTACCGGTCCCAGCGCCCGCCCGGCCCGGTCGTCGCGGTCACCCCGCGCGCCTGGGCCTGGTGGTCGGCCCGGTGAGTGAACCCCGAGCAGCAGGATACAACCCTGGTGGCAGGCCGGATTTGGTAGGAAAGTTCTGTGTCGGCGCAGGTTTACCCGCGTGGGTCCAGGACAATGAGAAGCCAGACCGAAGAGCTCGAGTCCCGCCTTGTCCCTGCGGGCCGGCAGCACCTCACGGAGGTTCTGATGGCGTCCGCAGTCCTCGAAACTGAGCTTGAGCGACTCCCTGCTCCGGTTCCCCACGACGAGCCCCCCCTGGAGGTCCGCCCCGACGACGAGGCCGCGGTGCAGCGGGTCGAGGGCTGGTTCCAGGTGTACGCGCAGACCAGGGACCCCGCGCTGCGAGAGCGGATCATCCTGGCCTACCTCGGCCTGGCTGACCGGCTGGCCGACCGCTACAGGGGCAACCGCTCCATCCCGCTCGACGACCTCCGCCAGGTCGCCCGGCTCGGCCTGGTGAAGGCGGTCGACCGCTACGAGCCGGACCGGGCCAACCCGTTCATCCCCTACGCCGTCGCCACCGTGATCGGCGAGATCAAGCGCCACCTGCGGGACGCCAGCTGGCGCATCCGCGTGCCGCGGGGCGCCAAGGACCTGGCCCTGCGCCTGTGCCGGGCCATCGACGAGCTGCCCCAGCAGCTGGGGCACTCCCCCACCGTGGCCGAGCTGGCCGAGCACCTGAAGGCGACCGAGGACGAAGTGCTCGAGGCGATCGAGGTGGCCCAGACCCGTTCGGCGCCCTCGCTCGACCAGCCGGCCGGCGAGGACGGCGACGCCGTGCTCGGCGACTTCGTCGTCGAGACCGGCTTCCGCGAGGAGAGGGAGGACCTGCTCGTCCTGCCCCACCTGGTCAGCCGGCTGCCCGAGCGGGAGCGCGAGATCGTGCTCCTCCGCTACGTCGAGGAGCTGACCCAGGACGAGATCGCAGTCCGCATGCGGATCTCCCAGATGCATGTGTCGCGCCTGCTCAGGCGCGCGATCGAGCGCATGCGGGCGCAGCTGGTGGATGCCTGACCGGCGGTTCCGCCACGCCGGGTCAACCGCCGCCCGTTTGGAACACCGGCGCGGCGGCAAGGCCCGGTGCGAGGGCCGAGACCCCGCCCTCGCCGCCTCGACGTGCTCGAGGCCGCGTCGGGCCCCCAGCAAGTGGGGGCCCGACGCGCGCCGGGTTTCCCTCAACCGGTTCCGCCCGTCGCTGACCAGGTTCCGCAACCTGCGAGCGGGGCCTGATGCGCGCCAGCTTCCCCGGTACGCGCCAGGTTCCCCGGCGGCGGACTCGAGCACCCCAGCGCGGCTCAGTCGCGGTCTGGGCCGGGGCGGCTGCGGGTGCCGGGCCGGGTCGAGCGCACCCAGCGGCGCTGCCTGCCGATGGCGGCGTCGGGATGGATCAGGTGGGAGACGGCCGGCGGCCCGTCGCCGACGTGGAACGACTGGACGCGCTCGCGCACGAGCATGTCCTCGACGGTGAACCGCTCGTGCTGGCGCAGGTGCTCCGCCCAGGAGCGGACCACGAACGTCTCGACGTAGCGGGCTGGGTCGACCACGTCGCTCCACAGCCCCCAGCGGTAGGCGCCGTCGCGCCGACGCACCTGGCGCAGGGCCCGCATGGCGACCACGAAGTCCTCGGCCCGGGACGGCTCGATGCGGTACTCGACCAGGACCAGCACGGGACCGTCGTCGGGCTCGGGCTCGTCCACCACCTCCGGCTCGGGGCGGACCGAGGGTGTCAGGTCGATCGACGCGATGCCGTGCAGGCGCCAGCGGAGCGCGCCGGCCAGGCCGGCCACGAGCAGGAGCGCCGCGGCCAGGATCGCGCGGGTGACCCCGAGCCTGGCCGCGACCACCCCCCAGGCGAGGCTGCCGAGCGCGAGGCTGCCCTGGAACACCAGCAGGTAGACGGCAAGGGCCCTGGCCTGCACCCACCTGGGCACCACGCTGCGGGTGGCGACGTTGAAGCTGGTGAGCACCGACACCCAGGCGACGCCGGCGGCCAGCATGGCGACGAGCACCACCGGCAACGACCGGACCAGCGCGAGCACCAGCAGCGAGGCGGCCATCAGGAGCGTGCCCGCGACGAGCCGCGGGTCGATCGGCAGGCGGCTGCGGATCCTGGGCAGCAAGGTCGCGCCGACGATGGAGCCGGCGCCGAGGCCGCCGAGGAGCAGGCCGTAGCCGGTCGCGCTGAGGTGGAGCTCGCGCGTGGCCACCAGCGGCAGCAGCGCCCACAGAGCGCTCGCGGGCAGCACGAACAGGCTGGTGCGGTAGAGCACGGCCCGTAGCGCGGGCGCGTGGCGCACGTAGCGCAGGCCGGCGCCGATCGCCCCGACCACCCGCTCGCCGGCGCCCAGGACGTCCCGCTCGGGGCGGCGCCAGCGCCACAGCACCACGATCACGCCGAGGAACGACAGTGCGTTGAGGCCGAACACGGCGGCTGGGCCGGCCGTGGCCACGACCAGGCCCCCGAGGGCCGGCCCGAGCGCCCGGCCGATGTTGAACTGCACGCTGTTCAGGGCCACCGCAGCCGGCGTCTGGTCGGCCCCCACCAGCTCCGGGATGACCGCCTGCCAGGCCGGGCCGTTGACCGCGTTGCCGAGCCCGAGCGCGAACGTCAGCGCCAGCACCAGCCAGGGCGTGGCCACCCCGGCGGACGTGAGCAGCGCCAGCGCCGCGGCCGAGGCGAGCATCCACGACTGGGTGGCGAGCAGCAGCCGGCGCCGGTCGAACACGTCGGCCATGGCCCCGGCGGGCAGCCCGACCAGCATGACGGGCAGGCTGGTGGCGGTCTGCACCAAGGCGATGAGCACCGCGGAGCGCGACAGCTCGGTCATGAGCCACACCGCGCCGACGTTCTGCATCCACAAGCCGATGTTGGAGGCGAGCGCGGCGATCCACAGGGCGCGGAACGCGGGCTCGGCGAGCGGGGCCCAGGCCGACGCCTGGGGGGTCGGGGTCGGGCGGTCTGCGGCCACGGCTCGTCCTTGCGGGCAGGGGAGGCTCCGCCAGTGTACCCACGGGTAGCGGGCCGCCCCGCTCGGGCGGCACCCACAGGTCGCGGGGAGCCCCACTCGGGCGGCACGACGTTTGCCATACTGCGAACCAGATCAGCCAATGCCGGGACGTGGCCGCACGCACGAGGGACGAGCGATGCCAGCGCCGATCGAGGACTACGCGATCATCGGGGACACCCACACCGCGGCCCTGGTGAGCCGCGGCGGCTCGGTCGACTGGCTCTGCCTGCCCCGGTTCGACTCCCGGGCCTGCTTCGCGGCCCTGCTCGGCGACGAGCGCCACGGGCGCTGGCTCATCGCCCCAGCCGCGGAGGTCACCGGGGTCCGGCGCCGCTACCGGGGCGACACCCTGGTGCTCGAGACCGAGTTCCACACCCGGGACGGGGTCGTCCGGGTGGTCGACTGCATGCCGCCCCGCCAGCACGACCCCGACGTCGCCCGCGTGGTGGAGGGGGTGCGCGGCCGGGTGCCCATGCGGATGGAGCTGATCGTCCGCTTCGACTATGGCTCGATCATCCCCTGGGTGCGCCACGTCGACGGCGGGCTGCACGCCATCGGCGGGCCCGACTCGGTATGGCTGCGCACCCCGGTCAAGGTGCGGGGGCACAACCTCACCAGCGTGGCCGAGTTCACCGTGGCCGAGGGTGAGCAGGTGCCGTTCATGCTCACCTGGCACTGGTCGCACAAGTCCGCGCCCCGCGCCATCGACCCGGTGCAGGCGGTGCAGCAGACCGAGTCCTGGTGGCGGCAGTGGGCCGGCCAGCTCGTCTGGGACGGCCCCTGGCGGGACGCCGTGTACCGCTCCCTGCTCACCCTCAAGGCGCTCACCTACATACCGACCGGCGGCATCGTGGCCGCCCCGACCACCTCGCTGCCCGAGGCGCTCGGCGGGGTGCGCAACTGGGACTACCGCTACTGCTGGCTCCGGGACGCAACCTTCACCCTGTACGCGCTCATGATGGCCGGGGCCAAGAAGGAAGCCAGGGCCTGGCGCGAGTGGCTGCTGCGGGCCGTGGCCGGTGCGCCCGAGCAGATACAGATCCTCTACGGGGTCGCCGGCGAGCGGCGCATCGACGAGCTGACGCTGGACTGGCTGCCCGGCTACGAGGGGTCGGCGCCGGTCCGGACCGGCAACGCGGCCGTCAAGCAGTTCCAGCTCGACGTGTACGGCGAGGTCATGGACTCGCTCTACCTGGCTCGCGCCCTCGGCGTCCCGGCGGCCATTTCGTCGTGGGACCTCGAGCGGGCCCTGATGGACTTCCTCGAGTCCAACTGGCGCCAGCCCGACGAGGGGATCTGGGAGGTCCGAGGCCCGCGCCGGCACTTCACCTACTCCAAGGTGATGGCCTGGGTGGCGGTGGACCGGGCGGTCAAGGCGGTCGAGTTCTACGGCGAGCACGGCCCGCTCGGCCGCTGGCGCGCGCTCCGCCGCGAGATCCACGAGGAGGTCCTGCGCGAGGGCTACGACGCCGAGCTAGGGTCGTTCGTGCAGTACTACGGGTCGAAGCAGCTCGACGCCAGCCTGCTCATGATCCCGCTGGTCGGCTTCTTGCCCGCGACCGACCCGCGGATGCGGGGCACGATCGCCGCCATCGAGCGGGAGCTGATGCTGGACGGCTTCGTGCTCCGCTACCCCCCGGACGCGGCCGAGGCCGTCGACGGCCTGCCCGCCGGCGAGGGCGCCTTCCTCGCGTGCAGCTTCTGGCTGGCCGACAACCTCGCCCTGACCGGCAGGCACGACGAGGCCCTCGAGCTGTTCGAGCGCCTGCTCGACCTCCGCAACGACGTCGGCCTGCTCGCCGAGGAGTACGACCCCAAGTCCGGCCGGCTGCTGGGCAACTTCCCCCAGGCGTTCTCCCACGTCCCCCTGGTCAACACCGCCCGCCACCTGGTGGCGGGCCGGTCGGTCCGGGCTCCGGACGGCGGCCGTGGCTGAGACGGTCCGGGTCACCGACCGGGTGGCGATCCCGGTCGAGGAGCTCGAGTTCAGGGCGAGCCGCTCCTCCGGGCCGGGCGGCCAGGGGGTCAACACCACCGACTCGCGGGTCGAGCTCCGGTTCGACCTGGCCGGTTCCCAGTCGCTGACCGCCGAGGAGAAGGAGCGGGCCGCGCGCCGGCTGCGCGGACGGCTCAGCCAGGACGGGACCTTGCGGGTGGTGGCCCAGACCCAGCGCAGCCAGCTGGCCAACCGCCGCGCGGCCGTGGAGCGGTTCGCCGAGCTGCTCGCCACCGCTCTGGCCGTGCCCCGCACCCGCCGCCCCACCCAACCCAGCCGCGCGGCCGCTGCTCGCCGGCTCGCGGCCAAGCAGCGCCGAGCCGCCACCAAGCGGCTGCGCCAGCCACCTCACCCCGAGGAGTGAGCCGACTCGACGTCCTCTCCGCTCCTTCGCATCGGGTCCCCACCGGTCCCACGTAGCCCGCGGGCGTTGCAGGCAAACCAGGTGGGCGGCTGGGCGGCCCGGGTCAGCGGGCCTCGGGGGAGCCGGGCTCGGGAAGCAGCAGACCCATGACCACGGCGTCCCACAGCTCGCCGCTGCGCCGGCGGTAGTGCCGCCGCAGGTAGCCCTCGCGCTCGAAGCCGAACTTCTCGTACAGGGCGATGCCGGCCTGGTTGTGCGGCCACACCTGCAGGGCGATCTTGTGGGCGCCGGCGTCGCGGGCCCAGCCGATGGCGGCCTCCATGAGGGCGCTGCCCACGCCGCGGCCACGCCAGCCCTCGGCCACCAGCATCCCCAGGTCGGCCACGCCGTAACGGGCCAGTTCGATGCCGAGCTGGCCGACCGCCCGGCCGCCGGCCTCGGCCACGAACATGGCCACGTCGGCCCGCTCCAGCATCGCCGCCATGCGCGCCCGGCGCTGGTCGCGGTCCACGGGCGCCTCCCCGGCGATCCAGCGCCCCTCGGCGGCGACGGCGGCGTACAGCTCGACCAGGGTGTCGACGTCGGCCTGGGTGGCGGTCCGGACCACCAGACCGGGGTCCCCGCGGGCCAGGCCGGGGTCCCCGTGCGCCATAGGGTCCAAGGCGTCGCCGGGGTCAGCCGGCGGCGTCCGCGGCGGCGACGGCCTGCCGGAGGTCGGCGACCAGGTCGTCGGGGTGCTCGATGCCGACTGAGAGGCGGACCAGGTCGGCGGGCACCTCCGCGTCGGTGCCGGCCACGCTCGCGTGGGTCATCTCGCCGGGCAGCTCGATCAGGCTCTCGACCCCCCCGAGGCTCTCGGCCAGGGTGAACACGCGGGTGGCGGCCACCAGCCGCTTGGCCGCGGCCACGCCGCCGGCCGGCCGGAACGACACCATCCCCCCGAACCCGGTCATCTGGCGGGCGGCCAGCTCGTGCCCGGGGTCGCCGGGCAGGCCCGGGTAGCGGACCTCGACCACCTCGGGCCGCGACGCCAGGAACGCGGCCACCCGCATCGCGTTGTGGCAGTGGGCCCGCATGCGCAGCGGGAGCGTCTTGACCCCCCGCTGCACCAGCCAGCAGTCCATCGGCCCGGGCACCGCCCCGGCCGCGTTCTGCAGGAACTTGCAGCGGTCATACAGCTCGGGCAGGTTGGTCACGAGCGCGCCGGAGACCGTGTCGGAGTGGCCCCCGAGGTACTTGGTGGCCGAGTGGACCACCACGTCGGCGCCGAGCTCGAGGGGCTGCTGCAGGTAGGGGGTGGCGAAGGTGTTGTCGACCGCGCAGAGGGCGCCGGCCCCGTGGGCGAGCTGGGCCGTTGCCGCGACGTCGACCACGCCGAGCAGCGGGTTGGTCGGCGTCTCGACCCAGACCAGCCGGGTCTCGGAGCGGACCGCCTGCTTGACCGCGTCCAGGCTGGTCATGTCGACGGCGGTGACGGCAAGGCCCCACTCGGCGAACAGCCGGGCCGCGACCCGGTAGGTCCCCCCGTACACGTCGCTGGACAGCACGAGGTGGTCGCCGGGGCGCAGGGTCTGCAGCACGGTGGTGGTGGCGGCCATGCCCGAGGCGAAGCAGAGGCCGCCACCCGGCCCGCCCGCCGGCACGCCCTCCAGGGAGGCGAGCAGCGCCTCCAGGTTGGCCCGGGTCGGGTTGCCGGTGCGGGCGTACTCGTAGCCCTTGTGGCCACCGACCCCCTCCTGGGCGAAGGTCGAGGTCTGGTAGATGGGCGGGATGACCGCCCCGGTCTGCGGGTCGGGCGCCGAGCCGACGTGCACGGCCCTGGTCTCGAACTCGAGGTGGCGGTTGGCGGACATGTCGCTCTGCTCCGTTCTGGTCGCGAGCCTCTCTCGCGAGGCGACCGCCATTGAACACCACCCGGTGGCGACCCCGGCGAGGTTTCCCCGGTCGGCGCCGGGCTCAGCGGGAGCGGCTGCTGGCGGCCAGGTAGTCGAGGATGTCGGAGCGGGTCATGACCCCCACCGCCCGGCCGTGCTCGGTGACCAGCACGGCGGTCGAGCGGCCCTTGGAGAGCAGCTCGAAGGCGTCCTCGACGGCCTCGTGCTGCTCCACGGTGGGCAGGGGCGCGTCCATCACGTCGACGACCTGCGCGTCGAGCACCTCGGGCTTGCGGAACAGGCGCTCGAGCAGCGACCCCTCCTGGACCGAGCCGACCACGCTGGACACGTCGGACGGGTCGTCGCCCGACACCACCGGGAGCTGGCTCACCGACCAGGTGTGGAGCAGGTCGATCGCCTCCTTGACCTGCTGGTGGGAGGCCACGGTGAGCAGCGGCGGGGTGTTGTGGTGGAGCTTGCCGGCGAGCACGTCGGACAGGGAGCCTCTCCGCTGCCGGGGCAGGAAGCCATGCTCGCGCATGTAGTCGTCGTTGTAGATCTTGGAGAGGTAGCCGCGGCCGGAGTCGGGCAGGAGCACCACGATCGTGGCGTCCGGACCGTGCTCGCGGGCCACCTCCAGCGCCGCGTGCACGGCCAGCCCTCCCGAGCCGCCGACCAGCAGCCCCTCCTCGCGGGCCAGGCGGCGGGTCGTCTGGAAGGAGTCCCGGTCCGACACGGTGACGTAGCGGTCGACCACCGACTTGTCGAAGGTCGCCGGCCAGAAGTCCTCGCCGACGCCCTCGACCAGGTAGGTGTGCACGTCGTCGGGCTGGGAGTAGACCGAGCCCTCCGGGTCGGCGCCCACCACCAGCGTGCCCGGCTTGCGCTCCTTGAGGTAGCGGCCCACCCCGGTGATCGTGCCGCCGGTGCCGACGCCGGCGACGAACACGTCCACCGCCCCGCCGGTCTGCTCCCAGATCTCCGGCCCGGTGGTCTGGTAGTGGGCCTCCGGGTTGGCCTGGTTGGCGTACTGGTTGGGCTGGAACGCCCCTGGGATCTCGGCGGCGAGCCGGTCGGCCACCGCGTAGTAGGACTCGGGCGACTCCGGGGCCACCGCCGTCGGGGTGACCACGACCTCGGCCCCGTAGCCGCGCAGGAGGGCGATCTTCTCCTGGCTGACCTTGTCGGGCATGGTGAAGATGCAGCGGTAGCCCTTGAGGGCGGCCACGATGGCCAGCCCCGCGCCGGTGTTGCCGCTGGTCGGCTCGACGATCGTGCCGCCCGGCCCGAGCAGCCCGGCCTGCTCGGCCCGCTCCACCATGGCAAGCCCGATGCGGTCCTTCACCGACCCGCCCGGGTTGAGGTACTCGACCTTGGCCAGGACCGTCGGGGCCAGCCCGCGGCCGACCCGCGACAGGCGTACGAGCGGCGTCCCTCCCATGGTGTCCAGGATCGAGTCGTGCACCTGCATGGGAGCGGTCCTCCTTCGTCGGGGCCCGGCCGCGACCGGCTGCCGCCGCAGACCCTGGCACCGGTCGGTCCCGGAATTGTAGTCCCCGCGGACGCCGTCCCCGCCCTACCCCACCAGGGGCTCGCCGTCGGGGCCGATGCCCGCGAACAGGTCGGTCTCAGGGTCGCCGGTGGGGACCAGCGAGCGGACCAGGGTGTAGTCCTCCCACGGGTAGACCTCGGCCACCACCTCGTCGGGGATGGCGAACCCGCGGCTGTTCGGGTCGATCTGGGTGGCGTGGGCGATCAGGGCGTCCCGGCGTTGCGCCAGCCACCGGGACACGTCGATCTGGCTGGTGACGACCGGCTCGGGCCACGCGTCGTCGCTCCAGTGCTCGAGCCACTCCCCGTACGGGCTCTCGACCCCCCGGGCGATGGCGCCGGTGTGGATGGTCTCCAGCCGCCGCTTGGTGGAGGTCGCGTGGTAGTACAGCTTCAGCGGCTGGAAGGGCGGCCCGGCGTCCGGGTAGCGGGCCGGGTCGGCGGCTGCCTCGAAGGCCGGGACGGAGATCTCGTGGGTGCGGACGTGGTCGGGGTGGGGGTATCCGCCGCGCTCGTCGTAGGTGACGATCACCTGAGGCCGCTCGGCGCGGATGATCCGTACCAGGCGCCCGACCGCGTCGCCCAGGTCGGCGTTGGCGAAGGCGTCCGAGTGGGCGTTGGGCTCGGTGTCGGCCATGCCGGAGTCCCGGTAGCCGAGCCAGTAGTGGGCGTCCACGCGCAGGATCTCGAGCGCCTTGGCCAGCTCCTGCCTGCGCAGCTCGGGCATGCGCTCGAGGTTGCCCGGCTGGTCCATGGCCGGGTTGAGGATCTCCCCAGCCTCCCCGCCGGTGCAGGTCACCACCACGGTGTGCACGCCCTCGTCGGCGTAACGGGCGAAGGTGCCCGCGCCCTTGGACGACTCGTCGTCGGGGTGGGCGTGCACGGCGAGCAGGGTACGAGGCACCGTTGGACAGCTCCTTCAGCCAGGACAGCTCCTTCAGCCAGGACAGGGTCGCCCGCAAGGGTAGCGAAGCCCGCCCCGGTGCGCCGCCCGCAACCAGGCCCGTTCAGGGGCTGGGCGAAGCCCCCCGGCGCATCCCCAACCCAGGCCCGCTCAGGGACCGTCGGGCGCCGACGGCGGCCGGGGCCGGCGGAACCGGGGCGGGGAGGCCAGGCGGGAGCCGCAGACCCGGTGCACTCCCCAGACGGCACCCAGCCCGAGGAGCACGTCGCCGACGCTGAACACGTTGGAGAACGGCCAGGAGGCCGGGATGGCGAACACGTCGCCGAGGAAGGCGAGCCGCGGGTCGGCGACCGCGGCGGAGTTCCGGTAGCCGGAGGCGTCCACGGGCAGCCCGGCCGTTGCCAGCGCCGACAGCGAGGCCGGCATGACCCCGCCGTTGGCGAGGATCGCAAGCAGGTTCAGCGCGGCCCCGAGCGCGGCCAGCGGCACGCCGGGCAGGTGCCGGTTGGCCGCCACGAACACGCCCGCGACCGGGTAGGAGACGACCCCGAGAGCGACCCGCGCCCCCCTCGGCAGCCCGGGCAGGTAGAGGCTCACCACCTGGAGCGCGAGCGCCGCGAACAGCACCCAGCCAAGCCGCACCTCCACGTCGGCCAGGGCGGAGAGCCGGCCCCCGAGCAGCGGCACCGCGAGGGCACCTGTCAGGACCAGCACGACCAGGAACATCTCGCTCCGATCCGGAGTTTCGATAGATAGGTGAGGCTTATTTGGAATAGACGTTTGATCCTATTTAGGTATACTGAGCTACGAACCGACTCGGGGGGGTGAAGGGTCTGAACTGGTTCGCCGACGATGTGCGCACAGCGGGACGTTCCGGTCAAGCCGACCTGCTCGCCATCGTCTCCCACGAGCTGCGCACGCCCCTCACCGCCATCCTGGGCACTCTCACCGCCCTCGCCGGTCGCGACCGACACCTGACCCCGGCCGAGCGGGACGAGCTCCTCAGCATCGCCAACCGGCAGGGCGAACGCCTCAAGCGCCTGATCGACCAGCTCCTGCTCGCCTCCCGGCTGGAGGAGGAGGCCGCGGACCCGGTCGAGGCCCGCCCCCTGGTCGAGGCAGGCGAGCTGGTCCGCCAGACCGGGCGGGCCGTCCAGCTCTGCCACCCCGACCGCGACATCGTCATCGCCGTGCGGGCGAGCCCCCTGCCCGTCCGCGCCGCGCCCGAGGCGGTCTCTCAGGTGGTCACCAACCTGCTCGACAACGCCGCCAAGTACTCGCCCGAGGGCACCCCGATCCGGCTCGAGGCGGCCAGTACCGGCGGCCTGGTGGTGATCTCTGTCACCGACGCCGGCGCGGGCGTGCCGCCAGGCGACCGGGACCGGATCTTCGAGCGCTTCGCCCAGCTGGACGCCGGCGCGACCAGGCGCGCCGGCGGGATCGGGCTGGGGCTGTGGATCGCCCGCCAGCTCGCCCGCGCCCACGAGGGCGAGCTGCTCGTGGCCGAGGAAGCGGCCGGGGGCGGCGCCCGGTTCGAGCTCCGCCTCCCCCGGGCCGAGGGAGTCCAGGCGCCTGCCGAGGCCCACGCGCGCGGGTATCCTCGTACCGGCTCAAGCCCGGTCGCCGCGAGCCGATGACAAGACCCTGGCACCGGGCACCTTTCTCAAGGTAGCGTTTGCGTTCGCGGGCGTCATGCCCGCCTCTGCGCTTTCCGGGCCTTCGGCCACTTGTGTGGAGGTGGGGTGGGGGGCGGTGCCCGGCCGCCGGCTCGCGGGAACGCGACCCTGCAGCCGACGGAGGAGCCCAGGCAGTCCCGTAGCACGTCATCGACGGCCGGCATGGGGCACGTGCGAGCGCCCCTGCACCCGAGGTCCGGCCGGCCAAGGAGGTTCATTACCGTGTCCCAGCCAACCAGCGAACGCGCCACCTACCTGACCCAGGAGGCGTACGACCGCCTTGCGGCCGAGCTCGAGACGCTGAAGACCGAGGGGCGGGAGCGCATCGCCCAGGTCATCGGCGTGGCGCGGGAACACGGTGACATCCGGGAGAACGCCGACTACGACGCCGCAAAGAACGAGCAGGGGATGATGGAGGCGCGCATCCGCCAGCTCGAGGCAATCCTGCGCTCGGCGGTGGTCGGCGAGGCCCCCGAGTCCGACACGGTGGCGCCGGGCATGGTCGTCCACCTCGAGATCGCCGGTGACGAGGAGACCTACTTCCTCGGCAGCCGCGAGGAGGCGATCGAGGGCATGGACGTGCTCAGCCTGCAGTCGCCGCTCGGCCAGGCAGTCGTCGGCCGCCGCCCCGGCGAGGAGTTCAGCTACCTGACCCCGACCGGCCGCGAGCTCCCGGTGAAGCTCCTGGAGGCCGAGCCCCGCCGCTGACCCGCTTCGTGATCTCCAAACACCCTCGGGTCGGCGGTCGCGGTCGGGCCCTGGAGGCCGAGCCCGCCGCTGACCGCTTCGTGAGCCAGCTCCCCGGCACGGCGAGGCAGACTCAGCGGCGCCGGGTGGTGGACACGGCGTTGGAGATCGTGGCGGCACCGTCGATGGCCGGCTCGACCAGGACGTCGTCGGGCAGGCGGCTGGCGAGGTCGGGCGCCTGGGTGACGGCTGGGCCGCCCCACCAGTAGCGGGGGCCGCCGCCCGCGGGCCGGCCCCCGCCGGCCCGCGTCCAGGCCACCGCCTGCTCGAGCGACTCGGGCATGGTGATGCTGATCGCGACGCCGCAGGGCTCGAGGGCGGCCACGGCGCGCTGGACTGCCGAACCGGGCAGGCGGGCGCCCAGGTAGACCACCCGGTGCCCGCGGATGCGCAGGAGCAGTGTCAGCAGCAGCGCGCCCAGCTCGTGCTGCTCGTCGGGACCGCAGCCGACCAGCAGGGGGCAGCCGCGGGCTGCCGGGAGCCCGTCGAGCAGGCGGAGCGCCTGCCTGCGCAGGAAGTTGGAGGCGAAGTGCTCGGCGGCGATCGGCGGGCCGGCGCCGCTGGCGGTGGTCGCGATCGCCCGGGGGACGAGCTCCCGGACGGCGCCCTCCAGGCCGAGCAGGCGCTCACCGGCGAAGAACGCCGTCTCCGCGGCGGCCTCCTCGAAGGCGCGCAAGGCGTCGACCAGGTCGGCGAGGATGCGGTCGGGGTCGCGCTCCTCGACCGCGGAGGTCGTGCCGAGCAGGCCAGTGGCCTGGGCGATGGACATGCCCTCGGTCCTCCGCTGGACCAGGAAGTGGATGACGGCCACGTCGTGGTCGGAGTAGAGCCGCTGGTCGGACCGGGTGCGGGCCGGGCGGGGCCAGCCGTAGCGCCGCTCCCAGGAGCGCAGGGTGCTCGCGGGGATGCCTGTCATGGCCTCCACGGCCGTCACGCGGTAGCGAGGCTGGAGCTCCGTCTCCGCCCGTTCCCGGACTGGCTCCGTCGCCGAGCGCTCGGTGCGCACGTCCACCTCCTGGTCCAGGTCAGCATCCTGCTAACCCGAGGAGCACGCCGTCCAGGATATCCGTTTCGCTCGGCATGATTTGCATGAATCCGAACAATTTACAGGCCTCGGCGAGCAGCAGCGCACCGGCGGCGATGACGTCCTCGCGCCCGGCGGCCATGACCGGCAGCGCCGCCCGCTCGGCTACCGTCATCGCGCAGAGCATGTCGGCGGTGGCGGCGACCTGGGCTGTGTCCACGGTGGCCAGGTGGATCCGAGCCGGGTCGTAGCGGTCCAGGCCGAGCGCGATGGCGGCGACCGTGGTGACCGTGCCGGCGACCCCGACCACCCGGTCGGCGGACGCCGGGTCGAGCACGGCAGGCACCCGGTCGAGGTGGACGCGCGCGTCAGCGCGCAGGCAGGCCAGCTCCTCGGGGGTGGGCGGGTCGGTGTGGAGGTGGCGCTCGGTGAGGCGGACGCAGCCGATGTCGAGCGAGATCATCGCGTCGGGGACTCCGGGCGCCCCGGACGAGGCCGGGACCGCAGGTGGCGGGGAGAGCACCAGGCCGGGTGACGCTGGGGTCGTGGTGACCGGGCCCGGCGCCGGCCGGCCCCCGATGATGAACTCGGTCGAGCCGCCGCCGATGTCGACCACGAGGGTACGGCCGGCGCCGGGCCCGGCCAGTGCTCCGGTGACGCCGGCGAACGTGGCCACCGCCTCCTGGTCGCCGGTGAGGACCTCGGGCGCCACGCCGAGGCGCTGGCGCACCCCGGCGGCGAGCTCCTCCCGGTTGCGGGCGTCGCGGGTGGCGCTGGTGGCGACCACGCGGACCGCCTCGACGCCGAGCCGGTCGCAGGTGGCGGCGTAGCCGCCGAGCACCTCCAGGGTCCTGGCCAGCGCGCCCGGGTCGAAGCGGCGGGTACGGTCGACGCCCCGGCCGAGCCGGGTGATGACCATCTCGCGGGCGGGCTCGGCCACGATGCGGCCACCGGCGACGTCGGCGACGAGCAGGCGGGTGGAGTTGGTCCCGACGTCGACGGCGGCCAGACGCACGGCGACCTCAGCCCGCCCGGGGGCCAGGCGGCCGGCGCCGGCGTGGCGGCGCGGCAGGGTCCGCGAGCTCGGCGGCCGGCATGGCGGCGCGGGAAGGATACGACGGCTCGGCGGCCGGGGTGGCGGCGCGGGACGGGTCCACGCACGGGCCGGGGCAGTCGACGGGGTCGACGGCCCGCCGCACGATGCGGCCGACCGGGTCGGACCCGGTGGCCACCTCGTGGGCGTACAGGACGTGAAGGCACTTGACCCGGCCGGGAAGGCCGCCGACCCCCGGGTCGCCGGGCAGCCGGCCGAGGGCGTCGCGCTGGGCGAGGTAGCCCGCGTGCGCGTCGGCATGGGCCCGGGCCAGGTCGGGCTCGTCCGCGACCCGCTCGGAGAGAAGGGCGTTCCAGCCCGCCGCCTCCAGCCGGCCCACCGCGACCCTGGCGGCCGGGCAGGTCAGCCAGTACAGGGTGGGGAACGGCGTGCCGTCGGGGAGGCGAGGGGCGGTGCGCACGACCGCTGGGAGCCCGTAGCGGCAGCGGGCCGCGACCGCCAGCGAGCCGCGCGCCTCGCGGCCGAGCTGGGCTTCGACCAGCCCGCGCTCGGCAGGCGAGGCCTCAGGGAGCGACGCCGCCCAGCCCGGCTCGGCGCGGGTGTCCGCACCCGGCTGGGCGGCCCGGGACGGTATCCAGGTGGCGTGCAGGGGGTCGGGCGGCGCCGCCGGATCGGGCCGGCGCGGCGACCGGTTCGGCGTGCGGGGCAACGGCCGGCTAGCCGCGCCGGCCCTCGCGCTGCCGCTTGACGTCGACCAGCCGCTCCTCGCTCGAGCGCATGAACCGCTTGAGCTTCTGCTCGAACTCGGGGTCCTTGGCCGCCCGCCGGGGCCGGGAGACCTCGGGCTGCCAGTCGGGGGCGGCCTGCTTGATCGACAGGTCGATCTTGCCGTCGTCCTTCATCCCGACGACCTTGACGACCACCGGGTCGTCGATGCGCAGGTGCTCTTCGACCGAGCGGACGTAGTTGCGGTCGATCTCGGAGATGTGGACGAGACCCGTCTCGCCCGTCTCGAGCTTGATGAATGCACCGTAGGGGGCGAGGCGAACGACCGTGCCCGGGACGATGGCCCCGATCTCGGCAGGCATGCTGGCGACCGACACTCCTTCTGCTGTGGGGAACTCCACGGAGCCAAGCGGTGCTGGGCTCGGGTCCATCGTAGGGACGGCAATTCAGGCCGTCAACAAACGCACTTGCGGAATCAGGGCCCGCCCAGGGTCACTTCACCCAGCCGGTGAGGCGTTCCCAGACGCGCTGGGCCCACGACCGGTGGCGCTCCGTCGTCTGCCTGGCCACCGGCCGGTCCGGCGGCGGGGTGCCGTTCAGCTGCCAGGTCTCCTCGCCCGGACGGGCCATGTGGAAGTCGCGCTTGGCGAGCTGCTCGATGTGGGCGGGGTCGTTGAGGCGGGCCTGCTCACGGGCCAGACGGTCGTTCTCGGCTTGCAGCGCCTGGTGCTTGGCCTCGAGCGTGAGGATGCGGTTGCGCTGGGCCACGTAGGCGCGCAACGGGTAGACGGCGGTGGCGGCGAGCGCGAACAGGACGAGGAACAGGAGCACGCCCCGCGGGGTGAGGCGGAGCGGGGCTCGGGCCCCGGACCGCGGCCACCCCTGGGCCTCGGCGCCCGGGTCCGCCGCCGAGCCGGCGGACCCGGGCGCCGAGCCGGCGGACCCGGAGTGGCTCATCGGTCGCCGGCCGGGTAGGAGCGGGGGAAGGCGAGCCGCCCCGGGTAGCGGCCGTTCTCCCCAAGCAGCTCCTCGATGCGGAGGAGCTGGTTGTACTTGGCGACGCGGTCGGTGCGGCACGGCGCGCCGGTCTTGATCTGCCCCGAGCCGGCCGCTACGGCCAGGTCGGCGATGGTGGTGTCCTCGGTCTCGCCTGAGCGGTGGCTCATCACTGTGGTATAGCTGCCGCGGTGGGCCAGCTCGACGGCGTCGAAGGTCTCGGTCAGGGTGCCGATCTGGTTGACCTTGATGAGCACGGAGTTGGCCGCCCCGTCGTCGAGGCCCCGCTGGATGCGCTCGACGTTGGTGACGAACAGGTCGTCTCCCACGAGCTGCACCCGGTCACCGAGCGCCTCGGTGAGCGCGACCCAGCCCTCCCAGTCCTCCTCGGCCAGCCCGTCCTCGATCGAGACGATCGGGTAGCGGTCGCAGAGCGTCCGCCACAGCTCGACCATGCCGTCGGAGGCCAGGCTGCGGCCCTCCCCGGCCAGCTCGTAGCGGCCGTCCCGGTAGAACTCGCTGGCGGCCGGGTCCATGGCCAGGGCGACCTCCTCCCCGGGCTCGAAGCCGGCCTTGCCGATCGCCCGGACGAGCAGCTCCAGGGCGGCCTCGTTGCCGGGCAGGTTGGGCGCGAAGCCGCCCTCGTCACCGACGGCGGTGGACAGGCCCTGCTCCTTCAGCACGCCCTTGAGGGCGTGGTAGACCTCAGTGCCCATGCGCAGGCCCTCCGCGAACGAGGGCGCGCCCACCGGCACCACCATGAACTCCTGGAAGTCGACGTCGTTGTCGGCATGGGCGCCGCCGTTGACCACGTTCATGAGCGGCACGGGCAGCAGGTAGGTCGAGACCCCGCCGAGGTAGCGGAAGAGCGGCACGCCGAGGTAGTCGGCGGCGGCCCGAGCCACCGCCATCGACACCCCGAGGATGGCGTTGGCCCCGAGCTTCTGCTTGTTGTCGGTGCCGTCGAGGTCGAGCATCAGCCGGTCGACCGCCCGCTGGTCGAGCGCGTCCTCCTCTTCGAGCAGCTTCGGCGCGATGACCTCGTTGACGTTGCGGACGGCGTTGCGCACGCCCTTGCCACCGTAGCGGGAGCCGCCGTCGCGCAGCTCGACGGCCTCGAACCGGCCCGTGCTGGCCCCTGACGGGACGATGGCGCGCCCGGTCGCGCCGTCCTCGAGTTGGACCTCGCACTCGAGGGTGGGGTTGCCGCGGGAGTCCAGGACCTCGCGGGCGACGATGAGCTCGATGGCAGCGATGGAAGCCATAGTGGGAAAGCCCTCCCTGCGTTCGCGGCGGTCCGGGCGCGCGCGAGCATACCATCGCCGGTCGGCGGGATCGGGGATCTTTTCCACAGTGGCCACCACCCTCTCGCCGGCGCCGAATTCGACGCGGGCGCACGCGGTATCCTCGGCTCCTACTGGATTCTCGCCAAGGAGCCGTCCGATGTCGATGAGGGAGCGGGGTTGGCCGCGGGCCGGACGGTGGCTCTGCCTGGTGGCCGTGGTCACGGTCCTGGTGGCCGGCTGCAGCTTTGCCAGCGGCATGATCAGGACCCTGAGCGCCCTGAGCGACGCCGGTATCCACAACCCTGACATCAGCGGCGGCAGCAACCGGGTGACCCTGACCTATGACAGCAACGCGGGTGCGTCGGGGGTGCGCCACGAGCAGGACAGGGCGGCCGAGGTCATCTGGGACAACTTCCCGCTGCGGTTCTCCGAGCTGACCGTGATCGCGCGGACTCCGACAACGGGATCCGCGGACGAGCAGACCTACAGCCGCTCCGACCTCGAGGAGGAGTTCGGCCCCCGCCCGCCCGGGCTGGACAACACCACCGGGGACGTCGAAGAGGCCGCCCGGAGCACGGTCAGGAACGTGGTGATCGGGCTGATCATCGGCGGGACCGTGCTGCTCGCCCTGGTCGTGCTGGTCATCGTCCTCGTGGTCCGGGCCGCCCGCCGCCGCCCGGCCGCGCCGGCACCACCCCTGGCCCCCGGCTGGGGCCAGGCCAGGCCCGGCGCCCAGCAGGGCTGGGGACAGTCGCAGCAGGGCTGGGGCCAGCAGTGGTCCCAGCAGCCAGGCTACGGCCAGCCCGGCGGCCAGCCCGGCGGCCAGCCGGGCTACGGGCAGCCAGGCGGCCAGCCGGGCTACGGGCAGCCGGCGGAGGCGCCGCCGGCGGCGCCGCGTGAGGCGTCCGACGAGACGGTGCCCCTCGACGGGGGCGCCGGGGAGCCCCCGGCCTGGGAGCGGCCGGCGGACCAGGGACCCACGCCGCCGCGCTGACCGGCGCCCGGGCTCACGCCTCCGGTTGGGTGGCGAGGGAGCGCTTGGCCGCCTTCCAGTACCGTAGCCACGTGTCGAGGTCGAGGGTGGCCGGGTCCTTGCCTTCGGCCTCGGCCGCGGCCCGGGCGGCGGCGTAGCGGGCCCGGAACCGGCGGGCCGTGCGGCGCAGGGCCGCCTCCGGGTCCACGTCCACGGACCGGGCCAGGGCCACCACCGCGAACAGCAGGTCGCCCACCTCCCACTCGAGGTCGGCTGGCGTGGACGCCCCGCGTACCTCCTCGAGCTCCTCGGCCACCTTGTCGGCCGGGCCGTGCCGGCTGGGCCAGGCGAAGCCGCCCTCGGCCGCGCGCCGCTGCAGCTTGGCCGCGAGCTGCAGGGACGGCAGGGCCGACGGGATGCCGGCCAGCGGGTCGGTCCGGCCCTCCTCTTCCCGCTTGATCGCCTCCCAGTTGCGGACGACCTCCCCGGCCGACCCGACCCGCACGTCGCCGAAGACGTGCGGGTGGCGGCGGACCAGCTTCTCGGTGATGGTCCTGGCCACCCCGTCGACGTCGAACGTGCCGGCGTCCTCGGCCATCTGGGCGTGGAACACGACCTGCAGGAGCAGGTCGCCGAGCTCCTCGCGGAGGTGGTCGGGGTCGCCCTCGTCGATCGCGTCGAGCAGCTCGTAGGACTCCTCGACCAGGTGCCTGGCCAGGGAGGCGTGGGTCTGCTCGCGGTCCCACGGGCAGCCGCCCGGGCCGCGCAGCCGGGTCTCGGTCTCGACCAGGTCGAGCAGGGCGGAGCCTTTCGGCTCGCCCAGCGGGTACACCGCCTCCACCTCGACGTGCTGGCGCGCGGCCCGGTCGGAGACCATCTGGACCAGCGGCCCGTCGTTCACCGGCGGGAGCAGCAGCGTGGCCGTGCCGCGCTCGCTGGCCAGGTCGAGCAGGGCGTCGGCCCGCCGCCTGGCCGCGGCCACGCCCTCGAGGTCGAGGCCCTGGCCGACCAGCAGCAGGTCCCGGCCGGCCGGGCCGGTGTCCTCGGCCTCGGGCAGCACCTCCCAGGGGATCTCGGCGACGTCCAGGGCCGGGAGCGACGGGTGGCCGGCGTCGAGCACGTAGACCGGGTGCCCGGCGTCCAGCGCCCGCCAGGTCTGGGGCGGGAACAGCAGCGGGAAGCGCGGGCTGGACGCGACGAGGACGACTCTGGCCATGGCCGTGCGGCCCTACGGCCGGGACGTGGTGGTGGCCGGGCCCTCGGAGGGCTGCCTGGTGGGGGGCGCCGTGCTCTGCGGGGCCGTCTCCCGGTCGACCACCTTGCCCGCGGCAGCGTCCCAGCGGCCGAAGCGCGGGTTGACGGTCACGCTGGCCGCCTTGAGCCGCTTGGAGAACCAGTCCTGGACCGCGGTCTGCCTGCGCTGCTGCAGGCCGGGGTCGAGCTGGCCGCGGAGCTGGTCGTCGAGCTTCGGGAGCTGCACCCCGGTGACCTGGATCACGTGCCACCCGAACTGGGTCTTGACCGGCTCGGAGATCGGCGAGGCGCACGGCCCTTCGGTCTTGCCCTTGCAGTCGCCCTTGCCGGCGAGCTCGAAGCTCTTGTTGTCGAACTCGGCCACGGTCTGGCCCTTGCTCTGGAAGCCGAGGTCGCCACCCTTGTCCTTGCTTCCGGGGTCGGTCGAGTACTGCCTGGCCACCCCGGCCCAGTCGCCCTTGCCCTCGAGCAGCTGGCGGACCTTGTCCGCGGTGGCCTCGTCCTTGACCAGCACGTGGCGGATGTGGAGCTGCATGAACTCGGCCTTGCGCTTGCCGAGGGTCTCGGTCAGCGCCGCGTCGCTCGGGCCGGGCACCAGCTTGGCCGCGACCCGCTCGGCGGCGAGCTGGACGCGGAGCTGGTTGCGCAGGATCGGCACGGTCAGGTTGCGCTGGCGCAGCAGCTCTTCGAAGGCGCCGCCCTGAGCCTCCACCTGCTCCCTGAGCTGGGAGAGGCGGGCGTCGACGTCGGCGTCGGCGACCGTCACGCCCTCGCCCTTGGCCCCGCCGAGCACGATCTGGGACTGGATCAGTCCTTCGAGGGCCTGGCGGGTGGTGTCGTTGGCCGGCCGCGACTGCTGCTGGCTGCTGCCCACCTCGACCAGCGCGGTGAGCTCCTTGACCGGGATGGCGGTGCCGTCGACCGTGGCGGCTTGGTCGCTCGCGACCGTGTTCGTACCGGAACCGCAGCCGGCGGCCACCAGGGCGACCAGGATGACGAGGGCAGGCAGGAGACGGCGCACGACGAACCTCACGTTCTTGGATCCAGCGGTTGGCGACGGTCAAGGATAGCCGTCCCTGTCACTCGGCGTGGCCCGCCTGCCGGCTCGGGCGCCTCCGCCCGGCCGCGCCGGGACGGCGAGGACGACGGCGCCACGGACCCGGGAGCGACCGCGCCGGGACGGCGAGGACGACCGCTCAGGAGGCGGCCCGGTGGGGCTCGTGGCGGTGGTCGGCCGCGGGGAGCTCGGGGGCCTTCTCGGCGTCGAGGACGCCCTCCAGCAGCTCGGACAGCCAGGCGGGCAGGTCGACGGCTCCCGCTCCCCCGGCAGTTCCCAGCTTGGGCGTGCCCGGGTCGGCGGGCAGGGGCACGACCAGGGTCTGCTCGGCCGCCTTCCAGACCGCGCCCCGGTAGAGCCGGTCGAGGCGGACCTGCTTGGACTCGGGGAGCGCCGGCACCGGCGCGAGCCGGACCCGGCCGCCGAAGCAGACCACCTCGGTGAGCCCCAGGGCGGTCGCCTGGGCGCGGACGCCCGCGAGGGCCAGGAGGTTGCGGACCGGGGGCGGCGGGGGTCCGTAGCGGTCGGCCAGCTCGGCCCCGAGGGCCGCCACCTCGTCGACCGCCCTGGCCCCGCCCAGGCGCCGGTAGGCCTCCAGGCGGAGCCGCTCGCGCTGGATGTAGGTGGCGGGCAGGTGCGCGTCGACCGGGACCTCGAGCTTGAGGTCCTTGGGCTGCTCCACGGGCCGGCCGCGCATCTCGGCCACGGCCTCGGCCAGCATCTGCATGTACAGGTCGTAGCCGACCAGGGCCACATGGCCGGACTGGTCAGCGCCGAGGAGGTTGCCGGCGCCGCGGATCTCCAGGTCCTTCATGGCGATCGCCCGGCCGGAGCCCAGGTCCTGGTGGGTGGCGACGGTCGCCAGCCGCTGGTGGGAGGTCTCGGTGATCGACCGCTCCGCCGGGTAGAACAGGTAGGCGTAGGCGCGGTCGCGGGAGCGTCCGACCCGTCCCCTGAGCTGGTAGAGCTGGGCGAGGCCGAGGGCGTCGGCGCGGTCGACGATCAGCGTGTTGGCGGTCGGGATGTCGATCCCGGACTCGATGATGGTGGTGCAGACCAGCACGTCGTAGGCCTTGTCCCAGAAGTCGAGCATGACCCGCTCGAGATGCTCCTCGGTCATCTGCCCGTGGGCGATGCCGACCCGTGCTTCCGGCACCAGCTGGCGCACCCGCAGGGCCACCCGGTCGATCGAGTCGACCCGGTTGTGGACCAGGAACGTCTGCCCCTCGCGGAGCATCTCCCGCCGGATGGCGTTGGCCACGGTCGCCTCGTCGTAGGCGCCGACGAAGGTGAGCACCGGGTGGCGCTCCTCCGGCGGGGTCTCCATCACCGACATGTCGCGGATGCCGGAGATCGCCATCTCCATGGTCCGCGGGATCGGGGTGGCGGTCAGGGTGAGCACGTCGACCTCGGTGCGCAGCTGCTTCAGGTGCTCCTTGTGCCCGACCCCGAAGCGGTGCTCCTCGTCGACCACCACCAGGCCGAGGTCGGCCCACTTGGCGTCGGCCGACAGCAGCCGGTGGGTGCCGATGACCACGTCGACGGTGCCGGCGGCCATGGCGGCGACCACCTCGTCCTGCTCCCGCCTGGACTGGAAGCGGCTGAGCGTGGCGACCTTGACCGGGAAGGGGGCGAACCGCTCGGAGAAGGTGGCGAAATGCTGCTGGGCCAGCAGGGTGGTGGGGACCAGCACGCCGACCTGCTTGCCGTCGAGCACGGCCTTGAAGGCGGCCCGCACGGCGACCTCGGTCTTGCCGTAGCCGACGTCGCCGCACAGCAGCCGGTCCATCGGCACCGGCTGCTCCATGTCGGCCTTGATCTCCTCGATGGCGGTGAGCTGGTCGGGCGTCTCGGTGTAGGGGAAGGCGTCCTCCAGCTCGCGCTGCCATGGGGCGTCCGGCCCGAAGGCGTGTCCGGGCGAGGCCATCCTGGCGGAGTAGAGCCGGACCAGCTCGGCGGCCATCTCGCGGACCTTGCGCCGCACCCTTGCCTTCTGCCGGTCCCACTCGCGGCTGCCGAGGCGCGACAGCTTGGGCGCCTCCCCGCCGACGTAGCGGTTGATCAGCTCGACCTGCTCGCTCGGCAGGTACAGCCGGTCGCCCTGGTCGTAGGCGAGCACCAGGTAGTCGCGCTCGGCCCCGCCGATGGTGCGCTGCTCCATGCCGATGTAGCGGCCGATGCCGTGCACGGCGTGGACCACGACGTCGCCCGGCTGCAGCTCCTCGAGGGCGAGCTGGCCGCCCGCGTGCCGTGCGCGGTGGCGGCTGGAGGGCATGCGGGCCTGCTCGCGCGTCTGGCGCCTGGTCCCGTACAGGTCGCCCTCGGCCAGCAGCGCCAGCCTGCACGCCGGCAGGCGGAAGCCGGTCAGCAGCGGCGCGGTCCCCACCAGCACGCCGGGCCCGAGGTCGGCGGGCAGCTCGGCGGCCGGCGGCGGGACCACCAGGCCCTCCTCGCGCAGGACGTCGGCCAGCCGCTGGGCCGGCCCGGCCCCCTCGGTGCAGCACAGCACGGTGTAGCCGTCGGCGGCCAGCTCGCGGGCGTCGGCGGCCACCCTGGTGATGTTGGCCCGGTAGGGCTCGATGGCGTGGGCGTCCACGCGCACGGCGGTCGGGTCCCCGGAGTCGAACGGGCCGAGCCGCAGCACCGGCCGGCCGGCGTCGGCCAGCACCTGCTCCAGCGGCCGGTAGGCGATCCCCTCCATGGGTGCTTGCGAGCCTTCCGCGGCGGTCGCCCACGACGCCTGCATCGCCTCGTCGGCCTGGTGGCGGACCTCCTCGGCCCGGTCGAGGGTGCGCTTGGGGTCGACCAGCGCCAGCACGGCGTCGCCGGGCAGGTAGGCGGGAAGCGGCTGCAGGTGATCGAACAGCAGCGGCAGCAGCGACTCGACCCCCTCGACGTCCAGGCCCTCGGCGACCTGGGCGAGCAGGTCGCCGGCGACCGGCACCTCGGCGGCGAGCTGGCGGGCGCGGCCGCGCTCGGCCTGGGTGAGGCGGACCTCGCGGCAGGGGAAGGCCACCACCTGCGGCAGCTCGGTCAGCGAGCGCTGGCTGGCCACCGCGAACGCCCGGATGCTCTCGACCTCGTCGCCCCACAGCTCCACCCGGACCGGGTGGTCCTCGCCCGGCGGGAAGAAGTCGACCAGGCCGCCGCGGACGGCCACCTCGCCGCGGCGCTCGACCATGTCGGTGCGCTGGTAGCCGGAGGCGACCAGCCGCTCGAGCAGGTCCTCCAGCTCGACCCGGTCGCCGCGGGCCACCCGTACCGGCTCGACCGCGTCAAGGCCGGGGGCCAGCGGCTGCATCATCGCCCGCGCCGGCACCGTCAGCACGGCAAGCCCGTCCCCCCCTCCCTCCGCGGAGAGCCGCCGGATCAGGGCGAGGCGTCTGGCGACCGTCTCCGATCGGGGCGAGAGCCGCTCGTGGGGCAGGGTCTCCCACGCCGGGAACCAGGCCGCCCGGTCGGGGCCGAGGAAGGCGGCGACGTCAGTGGCGATCGCCTCGGCGTCGGCGGTGGTGGCGGTGACCACCACCAGCAGCCGGCCGCTGGCGGCGGCCAGCCCGGCGAGCAGGAAGGCTCTGGCCACGTCCGGGACGACCGCCTCGACCCGCTGCGCGTCCGCACCCTCCAGGGCGGCGCGCAGCTGTTGGAAGGCGGGGTCGGCGGGCAGCCGGTCGAGCAGGGGCTCAAGGCGCAACTTCGGGGTCCTCCGGAACGCGGCGGTGTGGGCGCACACAGGTAGCCCCCGACGGCCGAGGCCGGGGGGCTACCTGCTACAACGTCCAGACTACCGCAGCATTCCGACGAAGCCGGCTCGGCCGGCAAGGCTCGGGCGGGGCTGTCAAGACGCGGAGGCTGGCGCCGACATAGGTAGGGCCGGCGGCGGGGTCGAGCGGCTAGGCTCCCCTGCCGCCGGCCTGCGCGTCAGTCGGCCGGAGGGAGCTGCGGGACGACCACGCCGAGGTCGACGTTGCCGCCGGACAGGATCGTCCCGACCCGCGCCCCGGCGACGTCGCCGACCTTGCCGGCGAGCAGGGCGGCGACCCCGGCCGCGCCGGCCGCCTCGACCACCACCTTCATCCGCTCCATCACGAAGCGGACGCCGGCCAGCAGCTCGGTCTCGGAGACCAGCACCACCTGGTCGACCAGGTCGCGGAAGAGCGGGAAGGTGAGGGGTCCGGCGAAGGGCGCGCACAGCCCGTCGGCCACCGAGCGGGGCACGATCGGCACCGGCCTGCCGGCCGCCAGGGCGGCGGTCAGGGCGGCGGCCCCTTCCGGTTCGACCGCCACCACCCGGCAGCCGGGGTTGGCGTCGCGGATGGCCAGGGAGCTGCCGCAGGTCAGGCCGCCGCCACCGACGCAGACCACCCAGACGTCGACCGGCCCGGCGTCCTCGACCAGCTCCAGGCCGACGGTGCCCTGGCCGGCGACGATCTCGGGGTCGTCGAACGGGTGGACGAAGGTCAGGCCGCGCTCCCGCTGCAGCCGCTCGCTCTCGGCGAACGCCTCCCCGGTGGTGTCGCCGTGCAGGACCACCTCGGCGCCGTAGCCCCAGCAGGCGGCCACCTTGGCGGCCGGCGCGTAGGTGGGCATGACCACGGTGGCCTTCGCGCCCACCTGAGCTGCCGCCCACGCCAGGGCGGCGGCGTGGTTGCCGGCCGACACCGCCACCAGGCCACGGTCGCGAGCCTCCTCTGGCAGGGTGAGCAGCCGGTTCAACGCCCCGCGGACCTTGAACGAGCCGGTCTTCTGGACCGCCTCGTCCTTGACCAGGACGGCCGCGCCGGTCCGGCCGTCAAGGGTGGCCGAGGTCCGCACCGGCGTGTGGTGCACCCGGCCAGCGATCCGCGCCGCTGCGGACCGCACCGCTTCTGGGTTCACGCTGACCTCCTCGTGGTGATCACAGCTCCTGCCGGATCCTATGCTTGAACGCCGCGATCGCGGTCTCGTCGCGCCTGTAGAAGGTCCACTGGCCGATGCGCTTGGCGGTGACGAGCCCCGCGCGCGCGAGCGCCTGCAGGTGCGCGCTGGCGGTCGGCTGGGCGACGCCGAGCTTCTCGGCGATGAACAGCACGCAGACGCCGTCCTCGACCAGGTCGCCGTCGCGCTGTGGCGGGAAGTGCGCCCGCGGGTCCTTCAGCCAGGCAAGCACCTGCAGCCGCCGCGGGCTGGCGAGCGCGCCGAAGACCTCGACGTCAGACAAGGAGCTCGCCGCGGGCGACGACCACCGCGGAGCCCGCGACCTCGACCCGGTCGATCCGGTCGCCGTCCCCCTCGACCCTGGCGTAGAGGGTGGAGGGGCGGCCGATCTCGGCGCCCTGGCGGATCTCGATCTCCTGGCCGAAGGCGATCCGGCCGTGGCGTGCCAGGTGCACCGCCAGCGGCCCGGCGGCCGAGCCGGTGGCGGGATCCTCGGGGACGCCGTCGCCAGGGGCGAACATGCGGGTCTTCCAGCGGGTGCCCGAGCCGGCGAAGCAGTTGGCCTCGACCCCGGGCATCCTGGTGAGCGCGCCCAGGTCCGGCTCCAGCGCCGCCACCGCCTGCTCGCTCTCCAGGGCGACGTAGACGTGCTGCGGCCCGTTGCGGTAGACCTCGATCGGCAGCCGCGAGGACTCGACCCGCAGCGCCGCCAGCAGCTCGTCGGCGCGCCGGTAGGGCTCCCAGGTCGGGATCGGCTGCTGCATCCGCCCCGCGGCGATGCGCCCGTCCTGCCGCTGGAACGCGACCGGGACCAGGCCGGCGCCGGTCTCCAGCCGGATCGCGTCCTGCCCTGCCTGCTCGGCGAGCACCCAGGCGGTCCCCAGCGTCGGGTGACCGGCGAAGGGCAGCTCGGTGAGCGGGGTGAAGATGCGGACCCGCGCGTCGCCGCCCGCCTCGGCGGGGAGCACGAAGACGGTCTCCGAGAGGTTCATCTCCCTGGCGATCTGCTGCATCCGCTCGGCGGGGACGCCGCGGCCGTCGGTGAAGACGGCCAGCGCGTTGCCCTGCAGCGGCGTGTCGGTGAAGACGTCCACGATCACGTAGTCCATAGACGTAAAGCTATATCGCTATACGCCAATGTGGCAACGGCGCTAGCGGTTGTGGCGGTCCTGGGCCAGTTCCAGCGGAAGGTGCACCAGGTCCATGGCGGCGTCGGCGGCCCGCTCCAGCAGTACGTCGAAGTCCTCCGCCTCCCGCCTGGGGATCCGGTCGAGCACGTAGTCGGCAGGGTCCTGGCGCCCGGGCGGGCGACCGATGCCGATCCGCACGCGGAGGAAGTCGGGCGTGCCGAGCGCCTTGACGATGTCCTTGAGGCCGTTGTGGCCTGCCGTGCCCCCGTCTCGGCGGACCTGCAGCTTGCCGGCGGCCAGGTCGATCTCGTCGTGGACCACGATGATCCGTTCGGGCGGCGTCTTGTACCAGCGGGCCAGCAGGGAGGCAGGGCCGCCGGACTCGTTGACGTAGCTGGTCGGCCGGGCGAGCACGACGCGGGCGTCGCCGTCCCGGATCTCGGCCACCTGGGCGCGGTTGCGGGACCGTTTCAAGGTGACGCCGGCGCGTGCGGCCAGCCGGGCGACCACCATCGCCCCGGCGTTGTGCCGGGTCCCGCCGTACTCGTCGTCGGGGTTGCCGAGCCCGAGCACGATCCAGGGAGCGCCGTCGTCGCCCATGGCCGGCCGCCGTCGCCTGAACGGGAACCGCAACCGGGCGCTAGCCTTCCGTCCGGCCCTCGCCCTCGGCGGCCTGGCCCTCGCCCGCCGCCTCGGCGGCCAGCGCCTCGCCCTCGGCGACCTCCGCCTCGGCCGCCTCGGCCTCCTCCGGCTCGGGCTCGACCGCCGGCGCCACCACCGAGACCACCGACGCCTCCTGCTCCTCCAGGATGGTGGCGCCCTCGGGGGCCTTCAGGTCGGCGACCCGCAGCACATCGCCGATGCCGAGCCCGGAGACGTCGGCCTCCACCGCCTCTGGCACGTTGGTCACCTCGGCCTCGACGTGGACCTGGTAGAGGTCCTGGTCGATGATGCCGCCCTCGCGCACCCCGACGGCGTCGCCCACCAGGTGGACGGGGACGGACACCCGGACCTTCTCGCCCCGGCGGACCAGCAGGAAGTCGACGTGGACGAGGGTGCCCTTGACGGCGTGGCGCTGGATCTCCTTGGCAAGGGCCAGATGCCTGGTCCGGCCGACCTGCAGGTCCAGCAGCACGTTGCTGCCGGCGTCGGTGCGCAGCGCCTGGGTGAACTCGCGGGCGTTGATGCTCAGGTGCTTCGGTTTGGTGCCGTGCCCGTAGAGGACGGCCGGGACCCGCCCGGCGGCCCGCAGGCGGCGGGCGGCTCCCTTCCCGGCGTCCGCGCGGCTCTCGGCTGCCAGCTTGTACTCGGACATCGGGAACGGGCCTCCTCTGGCGGGTTCGGAAACGCAACGCTGCAAGGCCCGGCAAGGCCCGGCGCGCGCCGAGGGTAGCAGCGCCCGTCCCGCCAGCTCAACCGCCGCCCACGCCGGCAGGTCGCTGCTATGGTTCCGGCGTGCCCGGCCTGGAGCTTCGCGACCTGCTCAGCCTTGACGTCCTCGACTGGCGCCTCAGTGGAGACCCGGCGCGCTGGCGGCGGGCCAGGGAGGCGACCGAGGGGATCGGTCGGGACGTCGACTGGCGTGGCGTGCTCGCCGCGCTCGGCTACCAGCTGGAGCGACGGGGGCGGCGCGGCTGGCTCGCCCGCCACGCCGGCCGGCCGGTCGCGGTGGTCCACCGGCTGGGGGACCCGGCGGAGTTCGACCGCCTCGACCAGGACGGCCGCTCGCCCGTCGGCGTGCTGCTGCATCACTGCGCCGCCGCCGGTGTCCCCTTCGGCCTGCTGGTCTGCCGGCGGCGCCTGCAGCTGTTCCACGACGACCCGGCGACCGGTGCCGCCTCGGCCCGCCTCCTCGACCTGGACGCCGGCGCCCTGCCGGACGGCCAGCGGCCGTACCTGGCCCTGCTGGGCCCCGACTACCTGGCCGACGGCCAGCTCGCCGCCCTCCAGCGGGAGGCCCGCGAGGCCGCCTCCGCCCTGCACCGGCGCCTGGACGGGACCATCCGGCAGACCGTGCTCCCGGCCCTCGGCCGGGCGCTCGGCCGCTTGGCGCGGTCGCGGGGCCTCGACCCGGCCGGCGGGCAGTTCCGCCAGGAGCTGGAGCATGCGGCCCTCACGCTGCTGTTCCGGGCCCTGTTCCAGCGCTGCGCGGAGCGTTCCGGCGCCGCGCTCGGCGGCCTGGACGAGACGGCCGGCGACGGCGCCCCCGGCGCGGGCAGCCTCCAGCAGGCGCTGCTGGCCGACCCCGAGGTCGCCGCCGTCCTGCTCGGCCTCGGGCGCGACCCGGCGGCCCTCGAGGCCGTCGATCTCGGCCACCTCTACGAGGGCCTGCGCTCCCTGCGGCTGGCCGCCGGCGACGCCGGCGAGCTGCGCTGGCAGGCCCACGAGGGGGACCGCAAGGGCGGCGGCGTCTACTACACCCGCCCCGAGCTGGTCCGCCACCTGGTCGGGCAGACGGTCGTGCCGGCCTTCCGGGCGCACCTGGAGCGGATCGGGGAGCTGGCCGCCACCGACCAGCAGGCGGCCGCCGCCGGGCTGCTCGACTTCGCCGTGCTCGACCCCGCCTGCGGCGGCGCCGGCTTCCTGGTCGCGGCGGTCGACCAGCTGACCGACGAGCTGGTCCGCTTCCTCGGCCGGACCCCGCTGCCCCCGCTGCGCGCCGCCCTCGACCGGCTGCGCGCCACGGCAGGGGGGGACGTGGAGGCCGGCGACCTCGCCCTGCTGCGCCTGCTGGTGCTGGAGCGCTGCGTGTTCGGGGTCGACGTGAGCCCGATGGGCGCAGCGGTCGCCGCGCTGTCGCTGCGGCTGGCGACCCTGGTGCCCGGCCTGCCCCCCGCCGACCTCGGCCGCAACCTGGTGGTCGGCGACGCCCTGGTCGGCGTGCTG